>JAFPBP010000003.1 GCA_017424085.1 Clostridia bacterium | reverse complement strand
TCCCCGCGCAGGTGAATGTTCTGACGGGCTTCGGTGGCACGGATCAGCCGTGCGAAGGTTTCCACGCTCTCCTCCGTGGCGGGGTGAACGGTGGCGGAACGCCGCGGGCAATCGGGAATGCGCCCAGATAGCGTCTTCCCTTGGGACGGTAGCTTTTCAACAGCTGATCGGGGGTCAAGGGGGTGCCGTTTCGATCCTTCAGGGCAATCATGGTGTTGAAGCGGGGCTGGATGGTGCTTCTCAGCTGGGGAAAGAATCCCTTGTGCCGATAGCCCAGCGCCTGAATCGCCTCGTGGGCGGCGGCGTATTCTTCCTCCTTGCCCGCAAAGGGATTGTAGCAATCGGGCTGGGGCAGGGTGACGGAGCGGGGGATCTGCGGGTCGATCTTCACATAGCAGACCCCGTGCTTTTTGGCGTATTTACGCAACCCTTCGGTCATGCACGCAAAAGCCTCTTTGTCGTTCCAATCAAGCAACGGACCGCGGGGACAGTAGCCGAAGGCAAAGGTAGGAACGATGCGGCGGATGAGCATCATGGTCGCTCCGCACAGGGCACCGTTTTCGTCTCTTACGCCGAAATAGGCGTTCTGCCAGCCGCTCTTGACCTTTGCCCACGCAGGCGTCTGAAACACGGGGGTCTCGCGGAAGACCCGAATGAAGCCCTCAAACTCGGCGGCGGTCAGCTCGGTAAAGGTATAAGACATCTCAGCGCTCTCCTTCGGTGTTTTGTTTGTTCAATCTGCGGCGCAGGAAACGGCTGCGGAAATGGCGGATCTTGGGGAAGAGGGTGGTGAAGGTGTAAAGCTTCAAGCCCGTGCCGCTCTTCAGATACATATCTCCGGGATAGGTGGTGATCCTGCCGCCGTAGCTCTTTTTGTAGGCAACGAGCCCGTAATAGGATTGGGTCTCGTCGTAGGGATCTCCCGCAACTCTGCCCATGGAATGCTTTTCGCATCCCCGACGTCTGCTCTCCAGAAGCCGCTCCACGTTCAGCACGTGGGTGGGGCGCAGGGTGTTTCTCAGCAGATTTTTCGTGCCGCCGTACTGGCAGATGGATTCCTTGCCGAAATAGGTGGTAATCCCCGCCGCCAGATAGATCTTGCGGTCGCTCACGCCAGCGGCAACGATCTCGTCCTCCGCCTTTTGGTTGGTGCGAAGGGATTTTTCCAGCGCCGCGATCTGCTTTTTCAGCACTGCCGCCGCTTGCTTTCCGCCCTTTTGGGGGAGAACAGCCTCAATTTCGCCTTGGAGCCGCGCGATCTCCTCCTCCTGCTCCTTGCGGCGGGCGTCGCTGAGATCTCGGTCGAAGGACAGAAGCATGATCTGTCCGTCCTTGCCCACGGCGCGCAGGATGGTGGCGTAATATTCCTTGGGACGGTGAACGAATTCCACGCGGTCCGCCGTTTCGGTGATCACGTCAAAGAAGGTGTCCAGGGCTTCGGGATGCTCGTCCAGCCGATCTCCGTCGAAGACCTCGATCTGAATGCCCCCCTCAATGCCCGTGCGGTAGCCGTGACGCACGCCCTTCTCGCAGGCGGCGAGCAATTCCTCCTCGCTCTTCCCTCCCACGGGGACTACGATATCCACGCAGGGGCGCACGGTGTAGTGGCGGGGATCCTTCTCGGGAACGAAGCCCGCCTTCTTCATGGCGGCAAGCAGGTCCGAGGGAGTTTGGGCTTCCCGATCCACGTCGATGACGATCATGGGGTCGGTACAGATCCCGAAGGCGCCGTATTTTTTCATCTGCGTTTTCAGATATGCCGTCATGCCTTTGATTACGTGTTCTTCTGCGGTTTTGGTGATAAATCCCTCGGTCAGATACCACAGCTTTCCCAAGGGGCGGATGGCGCGCTCCATGCACAGGGCGGCGATGATGGGCTCTTCCCCCGAAAAGCCCATGAACATGCGGGTGGTCCAAGCGGTCTTGATGGTGGTCCAGCGGTAGGTCTGAATGATGGAGCCGCCGTTTTGGCGGATAAATTCATCGTAAAAGGCTCCGTCGGTGATTTCGCGGAAGGAGAGATTTTCGTACATAATCGGTTTCCTCGTTTCGTTGTGTTACTTTTGTCTGCGGCGACGGCGGAAGATGCCCAGAAGCTCGTCCTTGGTGAAGAGCTTCAGCCCCAGAATGATGCCCACGTAGGTGATCGCCGTCAGGGCGATGGCGGGCAGGACCATGAGACGGGAATCGGAGATCAACCCGCCCAGGAAGAGGTAGATCTTTGCCGTGGCAAAGCAGCAGACCCCTGCCAGCAGAGGCTTGAGCAGGACGATCTTCAGATCGGGAGAGACGCCTAAGTGCTTGCGGATAAAATAAAGATTGAGAATCGCAATGACGGGGTAGGCAAGGTTGGTCGCCATGGGTGCGCCGTAAATGTTCAGAACCGGAAAAGAGACGAAAATAAAGGTGAACAGAGTCTTGATGCATCCGCCCACCGCCACCGAGACCACCGACAAATGAGCCTTTTTTACTGAGTTCAGGATCGCCGCCGTGACGGTGGTGAAGCCCACGGAGATCAGAACGAAGCAGATGATCCGCAAACATTGGGCGGCGTGGGGGATGGCGTTTCCGTCCCGGAACAGAAGCCGAAGCAGAGGCTCTGCCACGGCGTTGATGCCGAAGGCGCAGGCGCAGGACAGGGTCAGAGCCATTTTCAGCGAGCGGTTGACGTAGCTTTTTACCGTGTCGAATTCCTTGCGGGCAAAGGCTGCGGCAATGCCGGGGACCAGAGACGTTCCGATGGCGACGATGAGGAAGGAGGGCAGATTGAAGATGGTCAGAGTCATGTTTCCGAAGGCGCCCCACAACAGATTCGCCTGATCCTCACTCATATACGAGGTGAGGCGGTTCATGACCAAAAAGGAGTCGATGGCTCCCATGAGGTTTGAGGTGATGGAGGAGATCATCAGAGGCAGAGCCGTGCCGAAAAATTCCTTGACCAAAAGGGGCGTCGCCGTGGCGGCGGCGGTAAATTGATCGAATTTCAGACGGTATTTTGAGCCTCTCAGCAGGTATCGCAGAAGCATGAAGCACATGGCGCAGACGGTGCTTAATGTGATGCCCGCAATGGCGCCGCCCACAGCCTGCTCGGGGGGATAGCCGTTTTGGATCATCCAATAGGCGATGCCGTAGCCTGCGCAGAGCTTGACCGCCGCCTCAATGAGGTTGGAGGTTGCGGTTGGGACCATGTTGTTGAACCCCTGGAAATATCCCTTGAACAGAGCGACCACCGAAATGCAGAAGACGGCGGGCATGAGCGCCACCATGGCGTAGTATGCGTCGGCGCTGTTCATGAAGATTGCGATAGGACGGGCAAAAATGACCCCCAGGGTGGAGATGACGGCGCCCAGGGAGATGAACACCGTCCCCGCGACCCGCAGGGTTTTGCCCACGTCTCGGGGCTTATCCAGCGCCAGCGCACGGGAGACCATGACTGCAATGCCCGTGGGCATACCCGAGGTGGCAAGGGAGAGAAGCACGATATAAACGCTGTACGCCGAGGAGAAATATCCCATGGCGGTGGTTCCCACCAGATTGGTCAGGGGGATGCGGAAGACGGCACCGATGAGCTTGACCAGGAAGCCCGAGAGCGCCAGAATGAAGGCACCGTATACGAAATCTTTCTTTTTTTCCATCATAATAAAACTTCCAATTCTGTGTTAAAGAGCGATGCCGTCAAGCAGCGTGGGTTGAGACGGCTCGGCTTCTTGGATCTGTTCGGCTTGGTGCGGTTGCGGCGGCACAGGGGACAGGATCCGAAGCTCGATTCCCGCCTCGTGCGCCATAAGGACGGTATTTCGGGTTCCTCCCTTTTTTCCGTCAAACACGGCAATGAGCCGCTCTGCCCGCTCGATCATGGCACGGTTTCGGCGCTCCATGGCGTCGGGTAGGTAGGAGGGGGAGACCACGGTGATCGAATCGCAGAGGGTGAGAAGCCCGTGATAACGGCAACGCTGCTTTGCGCTCCATCGGGCGTCCTGCTTTGGGAAGGGGAGATATGCATGGAGGAAGATCTCACGGGTGCCCCGAAGACTTTCCCGCAGGGCGATCACCTCTTCCGCCGCCCAGGTATCGACCCCAAGCGCCATGCCGCACAGAAACTCCGTATAGCCCTCCTGCACCGCCCGATGGATCTCCTCCCGCAGACGCTGCTTCAGATCCCGACAGGCGGGGTCGTCCTCGGAGGAAAAGGGCATCTTTGCGGGGCGATATCCCGAAAAGGCACAGACCTTGCCCGAGAACGCTCGGATCGCTTCTTGTTCCATGCATTTACCCCTTTCGTATCCATTCTTTTTATTGTACCATGTTTTCCCGTTTCTGTCAAGTCTGCCGCCGCAGGTTTTTGACTTTTTTTTAAATTTCCCAAAATCCGTTGACTTTTTCGTCAATGTGTGGTATCATTAAATAAGATGCTATAGAAGGAGGCCTATTATCATGGGTTGTAATCACGATTGTAAAAATTGCGGCGGCCATTGCGGTTCGGCGGAAAGCCTGCTGGTCAAGCCCCACGATTTGAGTCATATTAAAAAGGTCATTGCCGTGGTCAGCGGTAAGGGCGGCGTCGGAAAATCCTCGGTCAGCGCCATGCTGTCGGTTCTCATGAATCGCAGAGGATATAAGACCGCCGTTCTGGACGCCGACGTAACCGGTCCCTCCATTCCCCGTCTCTTCGGGCTGAAGGACCGTCTGACGGGTGACGACATGGGAATGTATCCCGCTCATACCAAGACGGGCATTTCCGTGGTTTCCGCAAACCTGCTCTTGGAGAAGGAGACCGCTCCCGTCATCTGGCGCGGTGCCATGATCTCCAACATGGTCACGCAGTTCTGGAAGGATACCGTATGGTCCGAGGTGGACTATATGTTCGTGGACATGCCTCCGGGAACGGGTGACGTGCCTCTGACCGTATTCCAGTCCCTGCCCGTGGACGGTATCGTTATCGTTACCTCTCCCCAGGATCTGGTTTCCATGATCGTCGCCAAGGCGGTGAACATGGCGGCGAAGATGAACATTCCCGTCATCGGGCTTGTGGAGAACTACAGCTATCTTGCCTGCCCCGATTGCGGAAAGCACATCGAGCTTTTCGGCGAAAGCCACATTGAAGCGGTCAGCGAGGAATATTCCATTCCCGTTCTGGCGAAGATTCCTCTCGACCCCACCTTCGCCCGTCAGTGCGACAGCGGATTGGTGGAGCTGTTTGAAGGGGATTCTCTCGATCACGCCGCCGACGTCCTGGAAAAACTGTAACACGAGGGGGAGCGACCTGGGTTCGCTCCCTTTTCTCAAAAAGGAGATTCTATGGCTTGGTATTATATCGTGGCGATCCTGTCGTTCTTGATGATCTTCGGAGCGGGCGTTGCCCTTTCCGTGGGCTTCGCCGTGGTCAAGCCCCGCATCCGCACCCTGCTTCTGGACGCGGACGGGACCCTTCTGGACTTTGACCGCTCCGAGCGGGAAGCCTTAAGAGAGGCGTTTGAAACCCTGTCTCTGCCCTACGATGATTCGACCCACGCCGTCTACCATCGCAACAACGACGCCTGCTGGAAGGCGCTGGAGCGGGGGGAGATCACGCGGGACGAGCTGAAGGTGCGCCGCTTCCGTGAGACCTTCCGCGATCTTTCTCTGGATGCCGACCCCGTGCAAGCCACCAAGGTCTACGAGGAGGCGCTGGGGCACTACGCCTTTCCCCTGGAGGGGGCAGAAGACGCCTGCCATCGGCTGGGGAAAAAGTATAAGCTGTATCTTGTGACCAACGGGCTGAAAAACGTGCAGACTCCCCGCCTGCTTCTGACCACCATCCCCGAAACGCTGGACGGGATCTACATTTCCGAGGAGGTCGGGTACGCCAAGCCTGCGGCGGAATTCTTTGACGTATTCTTTGCCGATCACCCCGAATGCAAGCGGTCGGAGACCCTGATCGTGGGGGATTCCCTGTCGGGGGATATTCTGGGAGGCAACAATGCGGGCATTCCCACCTGCTGGGTCAACCGCAATAGAGCCGCCCGTCCCGCCGACCTTCGCATCGATTACGAAATTCAATCCATTACCGAGCTGGAGAAGGTGTTGTAAGATGAGAACCGTACTGATCACAGGAGGAAGCCGAGGCATCGGTGCCGCCTGCGTGCGCGCATTTTCCGAGCTGGGGGATCGGGTGATCTTTTTGTACCGTGAAAATCACGCCGCCGCCCGTGCCGTCAGCGCCGAAACGGGTGCCGAGGCGATCCAATGCGACGTGTCCGACCCCGAAGCGGTTCAGCGCACCTTCGCGGCGCTTCCGCCCGTGGACGTTTTGGTCAACAATGCGGGGATCTCCTCCTTCTCCCTGTTTCAGGATCTGACCGAGGACGATTGGTCCCGCATGATGGAGACCAATCTGGGAGGCGCCTTCCGTTGCACGAAGGGAGTGCTCCCTGCTATGATCTCCCGAAAAACGGGGTGTATCATCAATATTTCCTCCATGTGGGGGCAGGTGGGCGCCGCTTGCGAGGTCCATTATTCCACCGCAAAGGCGGGCTTGATCGGCATGACCAAAGCCCTCGCCAAGGAGGTGGGTCCCTCGGGCATCCGCGTCAACTGCGTGGCACCGGGGGTGATCTCTACCGAAATGAACGCCGCGTTGTCTGCCGACGATCTGAAGGCGCTGGAAGACGAGACCCCTCTGGGGCGTATGGGGACCCCTGCCGAGATCGGGCGGGTGGTGACCTGGCTTGCCTCCGACGATGCCGCCTTTTTCACGGGGCAGGTCATTTCCCCCAACGGCGGGCTGATCATCTGACGAAAATTGTTTTTTTGAAAAAAGGACAGAGAGTTTTTGCTCTCTGTCCTTGTTTTTATAGTTTAGTGAATTCGGATTTTTGCAAGACCGCCCTCGGAGGTCTCGCGGTACTGACGGTTCAGATCCCGCCCCGTGTCCCGCATGGTGACGATGACCTTGTCCAAAGAGATCTTGCGGGTGTCGCTCAAGAAGGAGGACAGGTTTACGGCGTTGATGGCGCGCATGGCTGCCACGGCGTTCCGCTCGATGCAGGGGATCTGCACCAGCCCGCAGATGGGGTCGCAGGTGAGTCCCAGGTGATGCTCGATGGCGATCTCCGCCGAATATTCGATCTTGTCCAGGGACAGATCGAATAACTCCGCCAGTGCTGCCGCCGCCATGGCGCAGGCGCTTCCGATCTCTGCCTGACATCCGCATTCCGCTCCCGAAATGGAGGCGTTGGTCTTGATCAGATTTCCGATGATGCCGCCCGTGGCAAGGGCACGGCAGATCTCGTCGTCGGTAAAGCCGCCCTTCTTCTGCTGGTAATAAAGCACCGCAGGCAGGACGCCCGCCGCTCCGCAGGTGGGGGCGGTGACGATGCGGCATCCGCAGGCGTTTTGCTCACCCACCGCAAATGCGTAGGCGGCGATGAGTCGGTTTGCCTTGGTTTCCGCCGTTTCGTCAATGTGCTGAAGATTGAACAGGTGACGGGCTCGTTTGTTGACCTTCAAGCCTCCGGGCAGGATCCCGTCGTCCTCCAGCCCTGCGGCAATGGAGCGGCGCATGGTGCTCCAGATGGTATGAAGATAATCCCGAAAGCCTTCGCCCTCGATCCGATAGGCGTATTCCCACAGGCGCAAGCCCTCTTTTTTGCAGTATGCGGCAATGTCGTTGAAGGTCTGCAGGGGGTAGATGCGGGCGCTCTCCGCCAGATCCTCTCCCTCAAAGCGGATGGCACCGCCACCC
>JAFPBP010000188.1 GCA_017424085.1 Clostridia bacterium | reverse complement strand
GCTTCGGGGTGATCGCGCTGGTGCTGAGCGTGGTGGTCTCGGCGATAAAGGGGAACGTGTGGGGCGTGGTGTCCTGCTCGATCTACGGCGCCTCCATGATCATTTTGTACACCATGTCCAGCGTCTACCACGGGCTGAAGGCTGAAATGGCAAAGAAGGTCATGCAGGTGCTGGACCATTGCACCATCTATTTCCTCATCGCGGGGACCTACACCCCCATTCTCCTCTGCGCCATCCGTCCCGTGTCTCCCGTGGCGGCGTGGGGCTTATTCGCCATCGTCTGGGGCTTTGCGGCGCTGGGCACGGTCTTCACCGCCATCGATCTAAAGCGGTTCGGGAAGTTCGCCATGGCCTGCTACATCGGCATGGGCTGGTGCGTGGTTCTGGCGGTCAAGCCCACCATGCAAGCGCTCCCCTTTGCGGGGCTCATGTGGCTTCTGGCGGGCGGCATCGCCTACACCGTGGGTGCCGTCTTTTACGGCTTTGGCAAAAAATGCCGCTATATTCACTCGGTCTTCCACCTGTTCGTGGTGGCGGGCAGCGTGCTTCAATTCATCTGCATCCTGTTTTACGTGATCTGACGGAGGAAAAATTATGGACTTGAATACCGTTAAAATTGTGGTGGATTCTTCGGCAGATCTGACCCACCTTGACACCGTTCCCTTTCAGTCGGTGCCCCTGCGGATCATCACCGCAGAGGGGGAATACACCGACGACGCCGCGCTGAACGTGGAGGAAATGGTGGATCACCTCGCCCACTACAAGGGCAGATCCTCCACCGCCTGCCCCTCCCCCGAGGATTGGTTGAACGCCTTCGGAGAGGCGGAGCATATTTTCTGCATCACTATTACGGGAACGCTTTCGGGTAGCTACAACGCCGCCCGCACCGCCTCGGACCTGTATCGCGAAGCCCACCCGGAGCGGCAGGTGTTCGTCTTCGATTCTCTGACGGCGGGCCCCGAGATCACTTTGATGGTGGAGCATCTGCGGGAAAAGATCCTGTCGGGGGCGTCCTTCGAGGAGGTTCGGGCGTCTCTCGTTGCCTACGCCGCCAAAACGGGGGTGGTGTTTATGCTGGAATCCATGAAGAACCTCGCCAACAACGGGCGGGTCTCTCCCCTCGTGGCGCGCATGGCGGGGCTGTTGGGCATCCGTGTGGTGGGGAAAGCCAGCGATCACGGAACGTTGGAGCCCATACATAAATGCCGCGGAGAGGCGCGTGCGTTGGAGTCTCTTTGTTCTCTGCTGAAGGAATTGGGCTGGAGGCAGGGTCGGATCCGCATCGCCCATTGCTTCAACGAGGAAGCCGCTCTGCGCCTGCGGGATATGATCCGCACCGAATGCGCCAAGGCACGGGTGGAGATCTCCCGTTGCCGCGGGCTTTGCAGCTTTTACGCCGAGCGCGGAGGACTTCTGGTCGGCTTCGAAAAGGCGTGAGATTAAAATTTGTGTGCGAACCGCCGTCCCCTTTCCCAAACGCTCCCGCGTTTGGGTCTCCGTCCGCTTCGCGGACGGAGACCGCGCGCCCTGCGCGCGGGAAGGGGGACCTCTTGCGTTCAGTCACTTTTTTGAGAAGCTTGCGAACCGTAATTACCCCTTCCACCAAACGCAAAGCGTTTGGTCCAGCCCAGCTCGCTTCGCTCCGCATAAGTATCGACCATCGAAAAATCCTGCGTCTGCGACTTGAATTTTTCGGGTCTCACTTATCCCCCTCCAAGAGGTGGAGGTTAACTTCTGTGCGCTAACGGTCTTTCTTGCGGGGTTCAAACGGTTGCGCTTTCGACGGTTGAAAGTATCTTTTGCGTGGGAACAATCCCTCAGTCTTGCCTTCGGCAATCCAGCTCCCTTTACACAAGGGAGCCTCATTTTGTGCACGAACTTTCTCTTTCTCGTTGTTCAAGGGTACCTCTCGGATGGTAAAGAAAAGAATGAGCGATGCACAAGGGTAAGCCTCCCTTGTGTAAAGGGAGGGGGACCACGAAGTGGTGGAAGGATTGTTATGGGGCGCAAGCTTACTTTATGCAGAACGGAGCGTCGTCGGATGGGTGCTCTCTTGACAATCGGGTGGGAATTTTGTATAATAAAAGAAAAAACCGGAAATTGAGTGAGATATTTCCCGCAAGAACCGTAGTATAAAGGTGAGGCAGAAAGGAAGGTGGCAACATGGATGACAGCCGAATCATTGATTTGTTCTATGAGCGCTCGGAACAGGCAATTGCCGAACTGTCCCAAAAATACGGAAGCACCTGTATGAGGGTTGCCAACAATATCTTAAACAACCTGCGAGACGCCGAAGAATGCGTAAACGACGCCTACCTCGGAACGTGGAATACAATTCCGCCTCAGAATCCAAATCCGCTTTTGAGTTACGTCTGCCGCATCGTACGGAATCTTGCCATCAAAAAGTATCACTCAAACACCGCAGCGAAACGCAACAGCATTTACGACGTGGCGCTGGACGAGCTGGACAACTGCTTCCCCGCCCAAGCCTCCGTGGAATCGGAGTTCGATTCCGACGAGGTGGGGCGCAGCCTGGATCGGTTTTTGCGCTCTCTGGATCAGGGAGAGCGGGTCCTGTTCCTCCGCCGCTACTGGTTTTCGGATTCCATTTCGGATCTTGCCCAACTCTTTCACACAAGCAATCATAACGTTTCGGTTCGCCTCTCCCGCACGCGGGAAAAGCTGCGGAAGCATTTGAGTCAGGAAGGAGTTTATTTATGAGAAAAAACAAAATTTCCGACGCTCTTGGAACGGTCGATCCCGCATTCCTGCAGGAAGCCGCCGAGTTTTCCGTGCAACCGACCTCCCTCTTCGGCAAGCAGACTTTTAGGGTCTTGGGAGTCTGTGCCGCATTGGTTCTGGCGGTAGGCATCGCTCTTGCCGTCGCCCCCCGCCTGCCCGCCATTCTCCCTCCCAACACCGACACCTCCCACATCCAAGGCACCACAAACACCACCGATCAACCCGATTCCTCCGACACGGAGACCGATTCTTCTACCGACACAACCGATACCTCCGTTGAGGACACCTTCCCGGAGATCCCCTTTGAAGGGAGCGTGTACGGTTGGGTTCCTTTGGAGAATTATCAAGTTTCCGTTCCCGCAGGCTTTACTGTTTCGGGCTGCAACTCATCTGACGGAAGTCCCCTGCAGTCGGTTGACTCCGCGGCGTTGAAGGAACTCTTTTCCGCAACCCTTCCTCGGGTGTTTTCCCTCTGCTATTCGAACGAGGAGTGTGAGGGGTATACTGCTCTTGAGGGAAAGCAAAAGGTGTCGTTGCCCTTTAATGATGAAAAAGTCGCTTTGAGCTATTACAAAACCGAGCGTACGTTTATGAAGGACAGCAAGAATGAGATGCTGCGTCGTTTGGGGCTGGTTGACCGATACATCGGGACCCGGGAAGAGAAGTCGGTTCTTGTTGACATTGTAAGAGACACGGGGTTGGTTTCCTCTCTCTTTATTTCTTTGAATTGGAACGATCCCGTTTTGGTCGGGGATCTGACCTTTACGGATGGAGAAGCGCTTGCAAAAGATGCGATCAGAGCTCTTTACGGGGATGCTTTTTTGAAGAAGCTTACGTTTCGTTCGTCGGGGTCGGGAACGACTACGGGATTTGGGAATCACGAGCTTTATTCGTATCGGTTCACCCGCATGTTCGGGGATTACGAGACGGAGGAGGAGGTTTACGTTTACGTAACGAAGGGCGGCTTTGTTTTTGCGGTGGAAAGTCGCGGGTTGGGGTATTTTGACGATATCGAGCTCGTCTTGACCGCAGATCGGCTGAAGAATGCCGCAGACAAGATCGATGCTTTGTTTGAGCATTCGTCGTCTCCCCGAATCGTTCGCGGGAGCGACGGTGTGTTTTACTATGAGTTCAGTTCGGGAGATCACGATTACTGGCTCACCATTCCCTGACGGTTTCGACAGATAAAAATTGCGGCACCCAAGCGGGTGCCGCAGTTCTTTGATCAACGATCCTTTGTGGTGCTTTATTCGATCCCCAGCAGTTGGTAGCCCAGATCGCGAAGATCGGGGAAAAGCTTGTGGTAGCTGTAGGAGCAGCCCAAAACCTGCATCCCGAAGTACATGGCGACCCGATTGGTGGGATCTGCCAGCGCAAAGGCGCCTGCGGCACCGTCCCAGCCGAATTCTCCTTCGGCAGAGCGTGCCCGCGACAGAGCCTTGTTCACGTGTGCCCGTCCGCACAGACCCCATCCGTAGCCGTAAAGGCGGGTGGGCTGGAAGTCGGGGAATGCGGTATCTGCAAGGCGGTTTTCCCCCATAAGGGCAACGGTTTCGGGCTTCAGTACCCGATACCCGTTCCATGTTCCTCCGTTGGCTAAAGCGGTGAGCAGGGTGATCTGATCGTTCACCGTGCTGAACAGACCCGCGCCGCCGCTGTCATAATTGGACCCGAATACGAAGCGCGCCTGATTCCGAATCCCGTCCATGGGCTTTGCGGTCATCAGCCCGTGCACGAACTGATGGGCTTGCACGAACCGCTCCTTTTGGGCTTCCGAGGGGTGAAATCCCGTGTCGGTCATGCCCAAAGGCTCGGTGATATTCTTTCGCACGTAGTCCGAGAAGGGCATTCCCGTCACCACCTCCACCACCGCCGCCAGAACGTCGTGGCAAAGGCTGTAGCGATAGCGGGTGCCGGGCTCAAAATGCAGGGGACTTTCCACGAAGGAGGAGACCACGGAGACGGTGCTTGCGTCGGGCTTTGCCGCCGCTCTCAGAATGGGCTCGGCGGTCAGATCGTAGTCCAAGCCTCCCGTCATGGTGAAAAGATGCTCGATGGTCATCTCCTTGGTTGCGGGGACGACCGAGCCGTCCTTCTGCCGCACGGACAGATGGGCGTAGGCGGGCAGATATTTGGAAACGGGATCGTCTAACCGGAGCTTCCCTTCCTCCACCAACCGCATGGCGCAAACGCAGGTGGTCACCTTGGAGACCGAATAGACCTGATAGATATCACGGTCGGTGACAGGGCGGGTCTTGGCGTGATCCGCAAAGCCTGCGGCGTGGCGATAGACGGTCTCACCCTTGTGGGTGATGACGAAATCGCAGGCGGGGACGCCGAAGGAGGGGAGAAGATCCAGATAGCGATCGAGCTCGGCGGTGTTTCTCATGCTTGCATACTCTCTTTCTCATGCCCCGTCCGAGGACGGGGTGTTTTCTTGTATTATATCACAGATCGGGGGGAAATGCAAGTTGGAAGGGTTCGACATTATTGTAACATCTTGCGAAAACCGCTTGCAATTTTTCGTGGCGGGTGATACAATAGGGGCAGAATTCGAAAGGAGATGATTCGTTGTGCTTTTGATGTCAAATAATCAATGGAAATGCGATGAAAATAAGGCGCCCTGGGCGGTGCGGGGAATGGATTGCTCCGCCAAGGCACGGGTAGACGGGCTGGTGCTGGCGTACCTGCAGGTGATGCCCGAGGTGATCGGTCTGCAGGAGGTTTCTCTTCGCATGGCAGACCTGATGATGGAGCGGATGCGCCGCGTGGAATTGCCCGACGGGAAGGTGGCGCAGTATGAATATATCTCGGGAGGAGATACCCCCATCGTCTATCGCCGCGATAAGCTCCTTTTGATGGAATCGGGCTTCTACCGTTTCCCCGAAGCCATCCCCGGCTTGGAGGGAAGCTTTAACAATCACGAAACCAAATCCTATTGCTACGGTGTATTCCGTCATCGGGAAACGGGGGAGACCTTTGCGGTCCTGTCTGCCCATCTGTGGTGGAAATCCTCCCACCCCGAATCCTCCTCCTATCAGAAGGATTCCAACAAGGCGCGGCGGTATCAGCTGCTGCAATGCTGTGCCCGCATGGACGAGATCGCGGAGAAATATCAATGCCCCACCTTTTTGATGGGGGATCTGAACGCTTCGATCCACAGCCTTGCGCTGGAGGCGGCGTTTGAGGCGGGCTGGCAGGAGGTCCACGATCTGGCGCTGGGCGAGCGGGACGATACCAAGGGGCATCACCCCTGCGGTCCCAACGGCTTTGAGCGGGGCGTGCCCGGCTCCTTCGAGGATGCCATCGACCATATTCTGCTCAAGCACGGAAACGGATTGCGGGTGGAAAAGTTCTGCCGCGTCAACGATCCTTGGTTCGATCGGATCTCCGACCATTATCCTTTGTATATCGAAGTGACCTTCTGAGGTCAGGAAAGCGAGATTACTGTTATGAGCAACGTGAAAAACGATCCCAAATATAAAAACGGTTTACTGCAAGCCATCCGCGCCCAGCTGGAGCATCGGGCGTTCTGGCTCTATCTTCTCTGCGACGAGGCGCAGAAGCGGGGCTTGGATCCCCGTGATTTCGGAAGCGCCGCCGTGCGTCGGTGCGGCTTGTCGCAGGGTGCGGATCTGGTGAAAAAGGGAAAGACCGACAGCCTGAAGGGCTTGCGTAAGACCCTGTTCACAAAACCTGCTCAGCTGGTGTTTGAAATGGATATTCTCGAATCCACCGACGACGCTCTGTCCATCGATTTCCACTACTGCCCCCTGGTCAAGGCGTGGCAGAAGGCGGGATGCACCGACGAGGAGATCGCCATGCTCTGCGATATCGCCATGTGCGGGGACCACGGCATCGGCGAATGCTACGGAAGCGTTCTGGATCTTCCCAAGTGCATCGCCAAGGGGGATGACGTCTGCTCCTTGCGGTATCGCAAGAAGGATTCGGCGAAATGACCGTTGCCCTCTCCGATCATTTTTCCTACGGCAAGCTGATCCGTTTCACCCTGCCCTCCATGGCGATGATGGTGTTCACCTCCGTCTACGGCGTGGTGGACGGGTTTTTCGTCTCCAATTTTGTGGGACAGACCCCCTTCACGGCGGTGAATTTCATCATGCCTTATCTGATGATCTTAGGCACGGTGGGGTTTATGTTCGGCGCGGGGGGAAGCGCCTTGGTCTCCAAAACTCTGGGCAACGGAGACCCCGAAAAGGCGAACCGCATTTTTTCGCTTCTGATCTACGTTTCTCTGGGGGGCGGCGCGGTGCTGGCGGTGGGGGGAATTTTGTCCCTGCCTGCGGTGGCGTCGCTTCTGGGGGCTGAGGGAGAGCTTTTGGAGCAATCGGTTCTGTACGGACGGGTGGTGCTTCTGGCGCTCCCCGCTTTCGTTTTGCAAATGGAATTTCAGAGTTTTTTCGTTACGGCGGAAAAGCCTCAGCTGGGGCTTGCGGTCACGGTGGCGGCAGGGGTTGCCAATATGGTCCTCGACGCCCTTTTGGTGGGGATTTTTTCCTTTGGCTTGGTGGGTGCCGCCGCGGCGACGGCGCTGAGCCAGGCGGTGGGCGGATTCGTTCCCTTGATCTATTTCTCCCGCCCCAACAAGAGCCTTCTGCGGCTGACCAAAGCAACCTTCGACGGGCGCTCTCTGTGGCGCACCTGCACCAACGGCTCCTCGGAGCTGATGAGCAATATTTCCATGTCGCTGGTGGGGATGCTTTATAACGTTCAGCTTCTGCGCTACGCAGGGGAGAACGGGGTTGCCGCTTACGGGGTCCTCATGTACGTGAGCATGATCTTTAACGGTATTTTCATCGGCTATTCCATCGGCACCACCCCCGTCGTCGGCTATCACTACGGGGCAGACAACCGCACCGAGCTGAAGAGCATTTTGAGAAAAAGCAGTTGGATCGTGGGGATCTCGTCGGTGGGTATGTTCCTGCTGGCGCTGGTGCTGGCGTACCCGCTGTCCCTTCTCTTCGTGGGCTATTCCCCCGAGCTTCTGGAATTGACCTGCAGCGGATTTTTCATCTATTCCTGTGCCTTTTTGTTCATGGGCTTTGCCATCTTCGGCTCGGGCTTCTTTACCGCCCTCAACGACGGGCTCACCTCTGCCATCATCTCCTTTTTGCGCACGCTGGTCTTTCAGACTACCGCCGTGATCGTGCTTCCTCTGCTGCTGGACGTGGACGGCATCTGGTGGTCGGTGGTGTTTGCGGAGCTGATGGCGATGGCGGTCTTTCTGGTGTTCCTTGCGGGGAAACGGAAGAAGTACGGGTATTGAGATCTTATACTGAAGTAATATTTTTGATTCGAGGCATTTTTTATGACCGATTTAACCAAGGGG
>JAFPBP010000187.1 GCA_017424085.1 Clostridia bacterium | reverse complement strand
GTCGGGGGCAGGGGGACGGGCGGGGCATGTCCCTGTACGCCGCAAACGAGGCGGCAAAGCGGGGGGACGATTGGGAAACCATCCTTCGAACCTTTTATCCCCAAGCGGCACTTTCCCGTCAGGAGGAGAATCGGTCGTTGGGATCCTGATAAACCCCGTCCTTCACCACGGCGAAATGCAGATGGATCCCCACCAGACATTCGCAATCGGCGCTGATCCCCGTATATCCCAACAGGTCTCCGCAACGAACCTCCTGCCCCTCAATGACGGCGGGATCTCCCGACAGAGATTGATAGATGGAGATGGATCCGTCGGCGTGACGAACCTCCACCGAAAGACCCATCAGCTCCGAGCGGTAAACGTTCTCCACCACGCCGTCGGCGGCGGCAACCACCTGAGCCTCGGACTCGGTCAGATAGTCAATGCCCTGATGGACCCGCCAGTCGTTCATGGTTTGGGAAAACACGGGAACGGTAGACGAAAAATCGGTGCCCACGCTACCCGCTACGGGAACGATCATGGACACCCATTCCACCTCATCCTCGGGCTCGGAGGCCGACACGTCGGTATCGGAGGTGGTCGAGGATTCGGAGGACGGCGCATCGGTAACCGAATCGGTCACGGCGCCCCCATCGGAGGAGGGCTGAGAGATCTCGCTGTCGGAGGGAACCGAAACGGCAGGCTCGTTCTCCTCGGTTCGGAACACCAGAGCCCCGATGCTCACCAGCACCAAAACCGTCGCACTCACCAGCAGATACAGCCACGGTCCCTTGGTCAACGCCCCAACGATTCCGGTTCGGGTTCGATAAAAATTGCTCATAACGCAAACTCCTTTGGCTTGTTTTACCCTCAGTTTCCCCGAAAACTCCGTGAAATATACGAAAAACACCTTGACAGACGAAAAAAAACGGGGTATAATAAAGGAAACCAACCCAAACGAGGTGCAGTATGGGCAATCGACTGGAGCGGACCGAGCTTTTGCTGGGAAGCGAGCAGATGAAAAAACTGAAAGACAGTCATGTGGCGATCTTCGGATTGGGCGGCGTGGGAGGATATGCGGCGGAGGGGCTGGCGCGGGCAGGCGTGGGTCGGCTGACCGTCATTGACTGCGACGTCTTTTCCGAATCCAATCTGAACCGCCAGTTATACGCCACCTACGAAACGGTGGGGCGGGACAAAACGCAGGTGACCGCCGCGCGGATCGCCTCCTTTGCCCCCGATTGCGCAGTAACTCCCCTTTCCCTTTGGTATACCCCCGAAAACGCACATACCGTGGATCTGACGGCGTTTGATTACGTCATCGACGCCATCGACACCATGACCTCCAAGATCCATCTCATCTGCGCCTGCCACGAGGCGGGGGTACCGATCATTTCCTCCATGGGAACAGGAAACAAGACCGACCCCACCGCCCTTCGGGTCACCGATCTGTACAGGACCCAAGGCTGTCCCATGGCACGGATCCTGCGGCGGGAGCTGAAAAAACGGAATCTGCCCGCTCTGAAGGTGGTCTATTCAGAGGAAGAGCCGAAGAAGACCGTGGTTCCCGACGAGACAACGACCCGCCACGCCCCCGGAAGTTTGGTCTTCGTGCCCGCCTGCGCGGGGCTGATCCTGGCATCCGAGGCGGTCAAGGATCTTTTGAAATAAAAAAAACAAGCATGACGGAGAAATTCTTCGTCATGCTTTTAGTTATTGCCACCTTGATCGTGGTTTGCGGAGAGAAGGATTACCCCTTCCACCAAACGCAAGCGTTTGGTCCCCCTCCCCCTCCAAGAGGTGGAGGCTTGCCCTTGTGCCGCACTCATTTATTATTTTTTCATCCGAGAGAACGCTCTTGAACGATGCAAAAAAGAACGTTGGCACACAAAAGCAAGGCTCCCTTGTGTAAAGGGAGCTGGCGCGGCGGACCGCCGCGACTGAGGGATTGTACGGGACAAGCAGATTCTTTTCAAGGGCACAGACAAACCAAAGCATGACGGAGAATTTCTTCGTCATGCTTTCTTCGTTTATTCCTTCATGCGTTGGATCAGACGCGCCGAGCCCTCGGTCAGAAAGGCGATATTCTCCGCCCGATAGACCGTGTCCTTGGGAGTGTGGATCCGATCCATGTACAAAATTCCCCATCGCTTCGACCGCTTCAGCGCCGCCACTCCCACGCCTTGGGGGAAATTCGCCTGATCGGAGGGGTAAAAAACGCCCTTGGTCAACACCTCGCATTGCACCGCCTCCGCAGAGGGATAGCATGCGCAGAGAAGGTCGGCTTTGCCCTTCGCCTTGGGGCGCAGAGCGAAGATCACGTGCTCTCCGTCGGAAACGCAATCGAAATTGATCAGAAGCTTGTCCTTCATGGCAGCCTTATGCTTGGACGCAAACGCCGACGATCCCAGCAATCCCGCTTCCTCCAGATCGAAGAAAACGAACGCCGCCGTGCCGTCGGGAGCGGTCCGATCCATCAACTCCAGCAGGGTGATCACCCCCGAGGAGTTGTCGTTGACGGTGTGCTTGTTGGCGGGACCCGCCATCATAAGGAAGAGCAAAAGAAGGAACGTGAGATAGGTAATCCAGTATCCC
>JAFPBP010000186.1 GCA_017424085.1 Clostridia bacterium | reverse complement strand
GGATCGCCGTTGCCGAAGGGACAATGGGGCGATAGGGCTTGCACAGCGTTCCGTACACCGCCACGGGACGGAAGCCTTCAAATCGCACCGCAGAAACTTCAACGATCTCCGCCGCCGTTCCCAGGCTGCTCGTTTCGGTGTCTACTGCAACGAAATCCGCAAGATCGTTCATGGCACATCCGTCAAAGGATCTCACGTAAACGCATTCCGCGGGAAGGGGCGGCGCATCGCAGAGCCTCCGCGTAACGGGCGTTTCGGGAAGAGACGAGAGCATGCAGTCGAATTCTGCGGTATAATATTCCACCACGTGATATTTGGAGGGGTAGGTGCTGTGGGAGGTGGTCAGATAGCGGGCAAAAACCGCCTGCGGATCCAATTCCCGCCATAGCTCCCGCTTCTTGGGTGGCGGTGCCTTTCTGCGGCACAGGGCGCAAAGCCCCTGCTCGTCCACCCGCACGAAGGGTCCTTCGATGCCGCAACGAATGCATTTCCCCACGCTTTCATCCCTCCTTCCTGATTTTCTTTGCAAAAAAACCTCTTTTGTCAGAGCGACAAAAGAGGTTTTGGTGGACGGTAAGGAACTCGAATCCCTGACCCTCTGCACGTCAAGCAGATGCTCTACCAGCTGAGCTAACCGTCCGAATTGCCTGTATATTATAATACAAATTTAAGCAAATGTCAATAGAGTTCACAAAAATGTGGAATATTTTTTTCTGCAATCGAAAAAAGGGGAGAGGCGGCGTTCCGTCTCTCCCCTTGCATCGGGTCAAATTCCGTACAGAGTGCGATATTTTTCGGTGAGGTATTCCACGTAGTAGCGGGGAGAGAATTCCTCGCCCGTGGCGATGCGGATCAGCTCCTTGGGGAACTTGGAGGCGCCGTAGCGATGCAGGTGCTCCTTGAGCCAATCTGCCAGCGGACGCAGGTTCTCGCCGCCCAGGACCGTATCCATATCCAGATCCCGCTCCATGGCGCGGTAGATCTGTGCGGCGTATGCGGAACCCAGAGAATAGGTGGGGAAGTAGCCCAGACTGCCGCCCGACCAATGGGAATCCTGCAGGCATCCCTCCTTGTCGCAGGGAACGTCCACGTTCAGGTATTCCTTATACTTTCGGTTCCACAGGGCGGGGATGTCCTTTGCCTCCACCTTGCCCTCCATCACCGCCCGCTCGATCTCGTAGCGGATCAGAACGTGAATGGAATAGGTCAGCTCGTCTGCCTCGGTGCGGATCAGGCTTTCTTCCACGCGGTTTACGTATTTATAGAAGTCTTCCGCCGTAACCCCCTCCAGCTCCTTGGGGAAAATGGATTGCAGCTTGGGGAAGTGGGCTTTCCAGAAGGGGAGGCTCCGCCCGATCATGTTTTCCATCAGGCGGGACTGGCTTTCGTGCATGGCAAGGCTGGCGCCGCCGCCCGAGCCCGTGCCCTCGAATTCGTCCGCCACCTGCAGCTCGTATAATCCGTGCCCCATTTCGTGAATGGCGGAGAAGATGGAGGAGGAGAGATTGTCGGTATAAAAGTGGTTGGTGATCCGCACGTCGTGGCTTCCGTTGTTGGTGGTGAAGGGATGCTCGCTTTCCAGCATCACCGTCCGCTCCCGATCGAAGCAGCAGACCTCCCGCAGATATTCACAGAATTCCAGCTGCCGCTCTTTGTCGTATTCGTATTGCAGGAAGGAATCGTTGAACTGAAGCTTTTTGCCCGAGATCTCCTTGACCAGCGGCACGATGGCTTCCTTGAGCAGGGCGAAGAATTCATCGTATTCCTTCTGCCCGTAGTCCCGCTCAAATTCGTCCAGAAGCACGTCGTAGCCCTGCTTCTCCCCTCCGACCCAATTCACGTATTTGCGGTTGTAATCGAAGATCTTCTGCAGATAGGGCTCGAATAAGGAGAAATCGGAGGTCTGCTTTGCGGTCACGTAGACGGGATAGACCTCGTTGAGCAGAGCGTTGAACGCCAGATATTCCTCCTTGGGGATCTTTGCCAGCTTTTCTGCCTGCTCCGCCGCCAGACGGACCTCGTGGAGGAGGGCTTGATCTTCCGTTTCGTTCTCCGCCAGCACCCGAATGGATTCCATGGCTTCGGGGGAGGTGGTCATGTCGTAGATTATGCCGCTCAAGACCTCCAGCTGCTTGGAGCGGTAGGCGAAGGATTGGGAGGGGGCGACCCCCGTTTCCACGTCCAGAGAATTCAGATAAAATCCCAGACCGATGGCGTTGGTTTTTTCGCGGCGGTCCAGATATTGCTTTTTTGCTTCTTCGTACGTCATGGTTGTTTCCTTTCCGAAAAGAGCACTTGCGGCGTGCAAGTGCTCTTGATTTCAGCGAATTTCGATCATGCGGCAGATGCCCTTGAACAGACCGGGGGTGACGAACATCTTCGCTCCGTTGGGGGCGATGCGTTCGGCTTCTCCGTGCCAGTGACCACCGAAGGTTGCGATGATGAGGGGACATTTTCCGATGAATTCGATCATGGCGTCGTTGACGGCGTAGGTCTCATCGCTTTGGCGAACCAACGGATGGGGCTCGCGCACGCGCAAAAGCCCGTGATCGCCCAGAGGATCGTGGGAGAAGAGAACGATGGGAAGCCCCTTTTCCACTTCTTTTTTCAGAAATTCAAAGGCTTCGGCAGAATAAAAATCTCTGCTGTTGTCGATGGCAACGATATTCACGCCACCCACCACGCGGCTCTCAAAGTTGAATTTCAGCTCGGGGAAGAGCCCCTCAACCTGTTTGCGGCGCTCCCAATAGGCGCGGTTGTATTCTGCGGGATCGTCTCCCTTGGGGGAGCGGGCGAAGAGGGCAAATTCATGGCTTCCGGGGGTGAACATGTAATCGTGTCCGTCGGCGATGCGGTGGAATTCCCGCACGTTTCCCTTGCAGTACACGTCCATTACGTCGCCCGAAACCATCATCACCGCGTTTTCCTCTTCTGCGATGCGGAAGGCTTCTTCAAAATACTCGTTTTGGGTTTTGGGGGGATAGTTCGCTTCCTTTGCAAAGACCTCCTTGCGCTTGATCATATGCTCCTGCTGCTCGGGGTCATCGTCGGGGGCGCTGTCTACCAGATGCACGTCGGTCACGTGCAGGATCTTGACGGGCTTTTCCAGCCCGATCTCCAGAACCGTTTCGATAATTCGTTCCATGTAGCACCTCGAATCAGACGATCTCAATCAGACGGCAGGCGCCGCGATAGAGACCGGGGGTCATGAAGGCGCGGTTCTTGCCCACGACCTTCTCTGCTTCTACGTGACCGTGTCCCGCAATGGAGGCGACGATCAG
>JAFPBP010000185.1 GCA_017424085.1 Clostridia bacterium | reverse complement strand
TGGCTTCGGGAAGATCATGCTCCCGATAATTCCCGCATTCCTTCTCGCTCGTTCCGGGAACGTCGCCCTCGTACGAGGCAATAAATTCAAAGGTTTCGCGGATCAGATCCACAGCCTCCTCATCGGTGGCGTGGATCAGAAGCAGATAGAAGCCCGTGCGGCATCCCATGGGTCCGAAATAAATGACCTTCTCCCCCATCGCCCCGTTGCGGGCATGAACGGCAAAGAGATGCTCGATGGTATGCATGGCGGGATTGGGCAGAAAGTCACGGTTGGGAACGGTGACCCGCAGATCGTAGGTGCGGATGCCCCAGTCCACTCGGGACAGGTAGATCCCGGGGGTCAGGACGGTATGATCAACTTCAAAGCTTGCAATGGTTTCCATGGTAATACAACTCCTTTTATCAAAGATCCTTGATCAGATCGTAAACCTCATGCTTGGACAGGGAGAATTCCTTGGCAATCTCCTTGGCAGCGGCACTTTTGCTCAGCCCAGCCTCCTGCTTTTTCTGCCAAAGCGCCACAAGATCGTCCTCGGAGGGCGGGGGCACGTCCTCGGGGGTATACCCCTCCAGAACGAGCACGAATTCTCCGCGAGGCTCGGTCGCTTCGTAACGGGCAACCGCCTCGTCCAGAGTGGATCGAATGGATTCCTCGTAGATCTTCGTCAACTCACGTACGCAGGCAATGCGGCGGGCGCCTCCGAAAACGTCACGAAATTCGGCTAAGGTGTCCTTCAAGCGGTGGGGGGCTTCGTAAAAAATAAGGGTGCGGGTCTCGGTCTTCAATTCATCCAGCAATGCCTTTCGATCTTTTTTTACCGTAGGCAAAAATCCCTCGAAGGAAAAGCGGCGGGTGGGAAGCCCCGATACAGCAAGAGCAGAGACAAAGGCACAGGGACCGGGAACGATGCTGACCCGCAACCCCTGCGCGATGCAATCGGAGACCAGATCCTCCCCCGGATCGGATACGGCGGGCATGCCCGCATCGGTAATCAGAGCGCAGGTCTCCCCCGCCTTCAAACGGGCAAGGATCTTTTCCCCGTGAGCGCGGCGGTTATGATCGAAATAGCTGATCATGGGCTTATGAATGCCGAAGGAGGCAAGGAGCGTTCCCGAATTTCGGGTATCCTCGGCGGCAATGAAATCCACGGAGGACAAAATTTCCTGTGCGCGGGGAGACAGATCGCCCCGATTCCCGATGGGCGTGGCGACCAGATAAAGAGCAACGGGTTCCATACAGAACCCCCTTTCAATAGCGGTGAGAGGCGCGATATTGGGGCGTTTCGTTTCCGTTCTCGTCGTAAAGAACGAAGGGCGGGCGAACCTGCAACCCCACGGAAGCACCCTTTTTACATTCCACGAGAATCAACTCGGGAGATCGGTCAGCACGGGGATGAATCAGCTGCAAAACCTTCGGCTCCAACCGAAGGGACGTGCAGACCGACAAAAGCTCCGCCAGACGCTCGGGCTTATGAACGAAGCAAAACCGTCCGCCGTAACGAAGCAAGCGGGCAGCACAGGACGCAACGTCTTGAAAGGTACAGTCTTCCTCCCTGCGGGCGGATTCCACCGCAGGCGCGGAGGTCTTACCCGTTCCCGGGAGAAAATAGGGAGGATTCGCCGTCACAAGATCAAACCGTCCTGCGGGCAGGGTGGTTTTTCGCAGATCCTCACAATGGATATAGACCGTTTCAATTCCGTTCAGAGCGACGGATCGTTGCGCCAGCTCCGCAGCCGAGGAAGAAACGTCAACCCCGTGAACCTCCTTGGCGCAAGGATATGACGCCAGAAGGAGCGGAAGGATCCCCGTTCCGCAACAAAGGTCCACCGCCGTCGAAAACATCTTCTCTCCCGCGAAGGAGCCCAGAAGGATCGCATCGGTTCCGAAGCAAAAGCCGTCGGTATCCTGATAGATTTTCCATCCGTGAACGAACAGATCGTCAAGCCGAATCACGAGGTACCTCCC
>JAFPBP010000184.1 GCA_017424085.1 Clostridia bacterium | reverse complement strand
GTCAACGAATACAAGCCTTATTTGTATTTGCTGGGCGCAAACGAGGAGTTTGCGAAGACCATGCCTGTGCATATCACCCAGGGGCGCTACCCGCAACGGCAGGATGAAATTCTATTACCCCTGCATCTCTTCTCCAACGGGGGCGTAAAATATAAGATCGGAGACGTCGTAACGCTGACTCTTGGAAAGCGAATGATCGACGGGGTCCCCCTCGGACAAAACAACCCCTTCATCAAAGGAGACGAAGACGAGGAAGGGGAAACCTTCCAAGCGGAGAGGCAACAGACCTTCACGGTGGTTGGATTTTACGAACGCCCGAATTTTGAATGGCACTCCGCACCCGGCTACACAGCCCTGACCCTCCCCGATGAAACGGGGGAGCGATTCGACATCTATTATAAAATGAAACATCCGGACGAAGTCTATTCCTTCACGAAGGGATGTGGGTTCGCAGGATCGATCCACACCGATCTACTGACCTTTTCGGGGATCTCTCAATACAGCGGATTTCATTCGGTTTTATACAGCCTCGCAGCCATCGTCATTGCATTGATCATGTTTGGATCGGTATCGCTGATCTATAACGCATTTTCCATTTCGGTATCGGAGCGGACGAAGCAATTCGGGCTTCTGTCCTCAATCGGGGCAACCAAAAAGCAGCTGCGTCGCGCTGTTCTGTTTGAAGCGTTGGCAGTCAGTTCGGTGGGGATTCCGTTGGGGATCCTATCGGGCATTGGAGGAATCGGAGTAACACTTCAGATCATCGGGCATCGGTTTGAATCTCTTGCTGAGGTTCCGATTCCGCTGAGGGTCTCGGTCTCCCCCATTTCCGTAGTAATCGCAATTGCCGTTGCGCTGATTACAGTTTTGATCTCTGCCTGGATTCCGTCCCGTCGGGCAACAAAGGTCTCTGCGGTAGAGGCAATTCGTCAAACGAAAGATATTACAACAAGGGGCAAGGATGTTAAGACGTCAAAGCTGACCTACCGCTTGTTGGGGCTTTCGGGCGTTTTGGCGGCAAAGCACTACAAACGAAACCGTAAAAAATATCGGGCAACGGTGTTGAGCTTGTTTATGAGCATCGTTTTGTTCGTTTCCACGGCATCGTTTACCGGCTATCTGACCTCATCCGCAGGCGGGGTTTTGAATCGCAGCGAATACGATCTCTATCTTTACTTTCACGACGGGACGTGGGAAAATGCAGATCCAAACGAGGTTTTGACCGCACTGAAGAGCGCAAACGGAGTTCAGGACGGCGCATACGAACGAACCTATGTCCGCTATTGCGGGGTCCCCACAAGCCTGCTCACGGAAGCCTATCGAGAAGCAGCGGAAATCAATCCCTATTCTCAAAACGGAGAAGTATGGGAGGATCATACGGGAATTTCAATTTCGGTCGTTTTTGCAGACGACGAAGCCTTCCGAGGTCTGTTGAAAAAACATCGGCTGAACGAGACGGACTATACGAATCCCGAGAGTCCTCTCGCGTTGGCAATCGACGGAGCTCGTCCCGTATTCAACACGGAAACCGAAAAATATCGGACCGTAAACCTGCTGAAGGAAGGAAAAAGCGGAACGGTGCAAGGAATCGGAACGATGCCGAAGGACGGATTCTACGTAGGAGAGGAGCTTACGGACGAGAACGGAAACCGCATCGTTCGGTACTTCGCCGAGGACGATGCGGAAAAATACGTGGACGTCCCTGCGGAAGAAGCATATCTCCCCTTTGCTTTGGACTTCGGAACGGTGGTCTATGATCATCCCTTCTTCATTTCGGGATCTCTGGTTCTTCTGTACCCCGAATCGATGCTTTCCGAGGTTTTCCCCAAAACAGAGAAAAATGAAATCTATCGATACTATTTCCTGTCTTCGGATCACGCACAGACGGCAAAGGAATTCGAAACCATTCTTTACGATTGCGGAATTTTCGGAAAAACTACCATCCACGACGTTGCCGCAGAGGAGGAAGAGGTCCGCAACGTGGTGCTGATCATCCGCGTGTTTGCGTACGGGTTTGTCGTGCTGATCTCGCTGATCGCCGCGGCGAACGTGTTCAACACCATCTCCACCAACATCAGCCTGCGGCGGCGGGAGTTTGCCATGCTGAAATCGGTGGGCATGACGGCGGGCGGATTCAACCGCATGATGATCTACGAATGCCTTTTGTACGGATCGCGGGCATTGCTTTGGGGCTTGCCCGTGTCGGTCGGGGTCACGTATCTGATCTATCTTTCGGTGGACCAAGGGTTCGACACCCAATTCAGACTGCCCCTTTCCGCCATCGGAATTGCGGTGCTGAGCGTATTTGCGGTGGTGTTCGTGACCATGATGTACGCCCTGCGGAAGATCAAAAAAGAGAACCCCATCGACGCCATGAAAAACGAAAACTTATAACATTTCTCGACAGAACTCTTACAGTTTCCTTACCGTTTTCGACCAAATCTTACCATTCTCTTAAAACCGTTGACAGAACGATTGCAGTGTGTTATAGTATTACAGTGCAATTTCGATTTTAAGATACAATGCGAGAGGAAAACGGTATGGAACTGTTGATAGAGATTCTGAACGTATTACAAGCAAGAATGGAGACGCCGCAGGCCTACGGGTGGTTTCACCTGTTGTTCTTTGCCGCGTCGATTGCGGGAGGCATCCTGCTCTGCGTTTTTTGCAAAAACGACCGCCCCGCAAAGGCAAGAGCTATCATCCTGACGGCTTCCGTTATTTCGCTTTTGCTGGAGGTCTATAAGCAGATCGTTTACACCTATACCGTACAGGACGGAACGATCGTTGCAGACTTTCAGTGGTACGCATTCCCCTGGCAGTTCTGCTCCATGCCCATGTATACGGGGCTGATTGCGGGATTGCTGCCCAAGGGAAGGGTGCACGACTCCTTGTGCGCATTTCAGGCGACCTACGGACTGTTCGGGGGCATCTGCGTGATGCTCTACCCCGTGCAGGTCTTTATCCCCATGATCGGGATCAACATTCAGACCATGGTATGGCACGGATTGATGATCACGGTTGGAATTTGGCTTTTGGGCTCGGGCTACGTGAAGGTAGAGCACAAAACCATCCTGCGGGCATTGCCCGTATTCGGCTGCACCGTGGGAATCGCCATGATCCTCAACGAGATCGCGCATTTTACGGGGCTTCTGGAAACCGACACCTTCAATATGTTCTACATCAGCCCCTACTGCGATCCTTCCCTGCCCGTCTATTCCATCGTTCAACAGTACGTGCCCTATCCCTGGTGCCTGATCCTGTATATCGCAGGCTTCACGGCGGCGGCGTACATCGTGCTTCTTGGGGCGATGGGGATCCAAAAGCTGGCAACGCGCAAAAAAAGCAGAGTTTAAGACGTCTCCCCTCCTTGGAGGGAGATCAAGTTGAATAAAAAATATCATTGGATTTTGGCAGGAATTTGTCTCGTAGCGGCAACCGTATTCCTGCTGGATTGGTTACATCTGATCCCCGGTCGGGTCTACACGGCGAAGGATTTCGGGATCACCCCTGCGGTCAGCGGAATGGACTTCAATCAAAACGGAGTTGACGATTACGCGGACCTGCTGGTGGGGGCGAAAGCCGATGCGGCAAACCGCCCCACCTACAACGACGCCTATTACGACGGCGGCTATCCTCCCGAAAATATAGGGGTCTGCACCGACGTGGTTTGGCGCGCCTTCCGCGCGGCGGGGTACTGCCTGCGGGACATGGTGGATCGGGACGTTGCCGACCACCCCGAGGATTATCCTCACATCACCAAGCGAGACAAAAACATCGACTTTCGGAGAGTACGGACCCTGCGGGTCTATCTGGATCGGTACGCCCTGCGGCTGACCGACGATACGAACGAGATCGCCCAATGGCAGGCGGGGGACATCGTGATCTTCGGAAACAATCAGCACATCGGGATCGTGTCCGACCGACGGAATCAACGGGGGCAGCCCTACGTTCTGCACAACGGCGGACAATGGAATCGGGAGGAGGATATTTTATCTGACTCCAACGTGACGGGGCATTACCGCTTCGACGCCACCGCCATTGCGGCAGATCTGCTGATCCCTATGGAAAACAACGGAACAAATTAGTCAAAAAGCGCACCCGCAAAAGCGGGTGCGCTATCTTATTGCATTGCGTTATTTTACGCGGCTCTCGTACTCGTCCAGAGAAACAACCTTGCCCGTGTGGCGGGATTCTTCTGCGGCAAAGGCGATCAGATGGTTCTTGTATGCGGTGCGGATGGGGCATACGGACTCGGACGCCTTGTTTTCCGCGACCAGATCGTGGAGGGCGAACATAATGCCCGTATCGCCGCCGCCGTGACCACCCGCAATGGATTCGTCCCCTGCGGATTCGATGAGATTGATCTCCTCGGTCTTTGCGGTGCTGAGGGGGGTATAGTAAGCAATCGGCTTGCTCATGGAGGCGATCAGCTCACCCTCGGTGCCCATGATGCGGATATCACGTCCGCCGGGATTGAAGGCGTTCATGGAGAAGGTGACGGTAATATCGTCCTCGAATTCCATGTTGACCACCTGATGGTCCACCACGTCGTTATTGCAGGCGAAGACGCAACGACCGAACCGACCGCGCTTGAGCGCCTCGAGAACGTCCTCATCGGTGGCTTCGGGATTCTCGCATACGGCGTTTCTCATCCAGGTCTTTGCGGTGCCCAGATAGACGGTCTTCGCATGGAAGCGGCAGGTATCTGCCTTGGGGCAGCCATCCAGACAATAATCGGGAGCGCCCTCGGGACGGTTTGCGGCGGTGAAGTAGGACAGGGAGCCGAAGGACTGCACGCGCTTGCATTCCTTACCGATGAGCCACTGGAGGATGTCCAGATCGTGGCAGGATTTCTGCAGAAGCATGAAGGAGCTTTCCTCGGAGTTATGCCAGTTGCCGCGAACGAAGGAATGGCTCTGATGCAGGTTTCCGACGCCTTCGGTATGAACGATGGACATGACGCGACCAAGCTTTCCGCTGTCAATGAATTTCTTCAAGGCACGGAAGAAATTGGTGTACCGCAGAACGTGGCAGACCAGGATGCGGGTGCCCTTCTTCTCGGCAGCCTCAACCAGGACCTTGCATTCCTCGGGCGTGGGAGCGATGGGCTTTTCCAGAAGAAGATCGTAGCCCAGCTCGATTGCCTTCAGCGCGGGCTCCATGTGCATACGGTCCATGGTGGAGATGATGGCGATATCGGCAAACTTGGGAACCGCCAGAATATCCTTCCAATGGGTGTAGGCGTGTTCGGCAGCCTTGGGATGGCGCTTGATGATGTACTCACGGCGCACGTCGAGAGGCTCGGCGACACCGATCACCTCGTACATATCAGGGTACTTGTTTGCGAAACCGGTGTAGGTACGACCTCTGCCGCCGGCTCCGATGACGATCATGGACAGTTTTTTCATATCAATTACCTCCTGCGCAAAGCTTGCGCATATAGTGTATTTGCAATCAGGTAATACTTTGACCCTTCAACAGCTTATGAAGGTTATTTATTGCCTTTTCAACCTCCGTAATGCGGACGCTGAGATGGGTTTCCCCATCGATATTCACGGCGCAGTTACGGTCGTTGATGGAATAGAATTTCAAAGAATGAGAGGATCCCTTTTTCGTCTTATAATTGATCTCAAACACAGGCGCACCCGCATTTTCGGGCATGGATGCTTCACCCGTGGGGTACATACCGATGAGATTGGAATAATAAGTACGGAAGGACATTCCGTCCAGAGAGATTCCGTTGCAGGTGACCCGCAGGTCATCACGGTCGGAGGATTCCGCACCCGTGATGGTGAAGGAATAGGTTCCGTCGTTGGGGATGGTGACGGAGAGATCCGCCAGATCCTGAAGGTATTCCGCAAAGAGCATCTTAGAGCAATAGCGATAGGGC
>JAFPBP010000183.1 GCA_017424085.1 Clostridia bacterium | reverse complement strand
CTGACCCAAGCCACCGCAACCGCCTCCCGTGACGGCGTTTTGTCTCTCGTCGTTCCGCAGGGGGCAAGGGTATCCTCCGATCGTGTCTTTGCGGAAGAGAACGGTACGTTGACCTGTGCTCTTGCCGCAGGGGAATCTGCCACCTTCCGTTTCTGACCGCAGAGCTATTTCGACTTTTTTGTTTCATATTTTCCCTGCATCTTGCATTCGCGGGGGAAATATGCTACAATGACGAAAAGGAGCCTTGCTCCCAACGCGCCCCCTACGAATTTCTTCCGAATCAAGAAAGGACGCACGGTTATGAATTTTGACAGCAACAAGATCGAGCTTCATCTGGGGCTGGAAAAGCCCGTCCGCATTCTGCATCTGACCGACATTCATCTGTCCCTTGCCGACGATCGGAATGAAAACATGATCCAATACGCCGCAGGTCGCCGCAACACCTTCTTCAAGGAGGGAAATTTCCCCGAGCGGGATCCCGTGGGCTATCTGGAGGATGCCATGGAATACGCCAAGGACTTTGATTGCACCGTCATCACGGGCGATATGGTGGATTTCGTCACCTACGCCAACTACGATACGGCGGCAAAGATCCTTGCGGGAAAGGATTATCTGTTCTGTGCGGGAAACCATGAGTTCACGCCCAAGCCGGGCACCGATTCCATGGAGCTCAAGCGGGGATCCTGGGATTATATTCAATCCCATTTCCGCGGGAATATGCACATTGAAAGCCGCATCGTGGGCGGAGTCAATATCATCGCCGCCGATAACGGCTTCCGCCTTTGGACGAAGGAGCAGCTGGATCTGATCAAGGGGGAGGTCGCTCGTGGCTTGCCCATCCTTCTGTTCTGCCACGTTCCCATCGCCAACGAGATGATGACCACCGAGGGGAAGGATTCCGCCCGCAGGCTGGGATATACCGAGGAGGAGATTCTGCAGAGCGTGGAAACGGCGCAGTATCTGAGAGACGAGCCCATGATCAAGGCATTTTTTGCAGGACACGGACACCATAATCAGTATTGGGATTTCCACGGCAAGCCCTCCTATATGACGGGCGGTCTGTTCAAGGGAATCCTCGGCGAAATCACCGTTGATTGAGAAAGGACCGACGCAGTATGTTCAAGAGCGAAATCATCAAGCTTCATTTCGGGTTGGAAAAGCCGATCCGCATTCTTCAGTTCTCCGACGTTCACCTGTCTTTGGCGGACGACGTGGACGGAGACGACATGAAGGCGCATGCCGCCGCCCGCCGCAATACCTTCTTCAGCTAGGCAAATTTCCCCGAGCGGGATCCCGTGGGGTATCTGAAGGACGCCATGGAGTACGCTAAGGACTTCGATTGCACCGTCATTACGGGCGACGTTCTGGACTTCACCTCCCACGCAAACCGCGTGACCGCAACCGAGATCCTTGCAGGCAAGGACTATCTGTTCTGCGCGGGAAATCACGAATTCTGCCCCAAGGTGGGGATTCCCGATTCCTTTGCCCGTAAGGATGAAATTCTCGACGAGATCCAAGCCTGCTTCCGCGGGAATATGATCTTCGAAAGCCGCATCGTGGGTGGGGTCAACGTGATCGCCATCGACAACAGCTATTACATCTGGACCGAAAAGCAGCTGGAGCTTCTGAAGGCAGAGGTTGCCCGTGGGCTTCCCGTGATCCTCTTCTGCCATAGCCCCCTGACCGGCGGAAATATGAATCACAATCCTACGCACCGTGATCTGCACGTATCGGACGAGGTCATCGATTTTACGCGCAAGGTGACGCAGTACATCATCGACGAGCCTGCCATCAAGGCGGTCTTCTCGGGACACTATCACAGTACCATGACCGAGCAGCTGGGCGACAAGACGGGATATATCCTGGGCGGTCTGTTCAAGGGCATCGTGGGTGAAATTATCATTGACTGAAAAAGAGGGGATTTTATGAAACGGATTTTCGTATGCTTTCTCATTGCTGTTCTGATGCTTGGTATGGTTGCCTGCACCGAAACGGGAAGCACCGACACCTCCACCAACGACGTATCCGCATCAACGAGCGATTCGGATACCGCAAGCACCAACACCAATACCGATACTGATACCGAGTCTCAGACCACCTCCTCCGAGGAAGAG
>JAFPBP010000020.1 GCA_017424085.1 Clostridia bacterium | reverse complement strand
TATCTCCCCCCCTCGGCGGAAGCATTCCGCCGACCTTGGCTTTTCTTTGGTTCTTTCTTTTCACCCGAAAAGAAAGAACGTAAACCCCCGTCTCCCCCATCCTCCGTACCCATGCTGTCACAAAAAAAAGATCCCCCGACACCGAAGTGTCGGGGGGGGGATCGCATTATTTTACTCAGTTGACCCGTTCGTCGCCCCAGAAGAAGAGCGCTACGGTGCCGGGGCCCGTGTGGCTTCCGATGGTGGTGCCGATGTCGTAGATCTCGACCTTGCCGTTCAGCTTGGGGAAAGCGGCTTCCACGGAGGCAGCCAACGCCTTGGCGTCCTCCAAGCAATCGGAATTGGAGATATAGCATTTGCCCGAATAGTCAGCGCGGTCGTCCGCCGATTCCACCATGCGAGCCAGGATCTCGGCGAGCACCTTTTTCTTGCCGATGCATTTCTTGCGAACCACCAGCTTGCCCTCGTGGGACACGTTCATCAGGGGGCACAGGTTCAGCATTCCGCCCACGGCGCCCGCCGTCTTGGAAATGCGCCCGCCCCGCACGAAATAGGTCAGATCGGTGGAGAAGAACCAATGGATCATGCGCTTTTTGTTGGCTTCCGCCCAATCACGCACCTCTTCCAAAGTCTTTCCCTCGTCCCGAAGGTCTGCCAGACGGTCCATGAGAAGACCGAATCCGGAAGATGCCGCCAGGGAGTCCACCACGCAGATCTTGCGATCGGGATATTGCTCCTGCGCCATCTGCGCCGCACTGCGGGCAGCCTGCACGGTGCCCGAAAGCCCCGAGGACAGGGCGACGTGAAGCACGTCCTTCCCCTGCTCCAGCAGAGCGCAAAAGTATTCCAGATAGTCCCCCAAGCCCACCTGAGAGGTCTTGGTATCGGCGCCCTGCCGCATGGCTTCGTAAAAATCCGCCATAGACACGGACTGCCCCAGATCGTCCTTGCGGGCTTCGCCGTTCAGATAATAGGGGGCGCAGACGTAGGAAATGCCGCGCCGATCGAAATGCTCCTTGGACAGATCCGCCGTGGAGCAGCAGCTAAGTACGTATTCAGACATGGAAAAACTCCTCACAAACTCATTATGGTATTATTTTACCCTATTTTCCGAAAAATTGCAACCTACCCCTTGATTTTTTTATTCTACCGTAAAAAACGGGGGGTGTAGAATTCAAAAAAACGAACTCTACCCACGGTAGAGTCCTTGACAGAATCACGTTTTTGTGATATAATATAGACACACACGGGATTATTCCCATAATTTTCCCGTTTTTTTGACACAATAACATCGAAATATTTTTCACCCTCTCTCCGCCCGTTTCGGGGCAGAAGAGTTGAACAAGGCGGGAATCTACTCTGCGTAGAGCCCGAAAAGGAGATTTTCATGGAAGATTTGAAACCGATTTTTGCAACGAACCTGTCCGAGCTTCGCAAGAAAAAGGGCTGGACCCAGCTGGAGCTGGCAGAAAAGCTGAACTATTCCGATAAGGCGGTCTCCAAATGGGAGCGGGGGGAATCCCTCCCCGACGTGACCAATCTGAAGCAGATCGCAGATCTGTTTTCGGTGACGGTGGACTACCTTCTGACCCGTGAGCACACGGCGGCGACGGTGCCCCTGTCCAAGCGGAAGCGCCGCAACCGAGCCATGATCACGGGGATCTCCTGCGTGACGGTCTGGCTCATCGCCTGCGTGCTTTACTTCTCTCTGGGCTTCACCGCCCTGCCCTCCTCGGGACCCTGGCTGTCCTTCGTGGCGGCGGTGCCCGTGACCTGCATCGTGCTTCTGATCTTCAGCGCCCTTTGGTGGGGCAAAAAATGGTTGCTCACCACGGTTTCGGTGCTGATCTGGTCGATCTTGGCGTTCGTGTTCCTGCTGGTCTTCTACATCGCCGGGATCAGCATTTGGGGCATCTTCCTCATCGGCATCCCCGCTCAGGTCATCGTCTTCCTCTGGGCAGGCTTGAAGAAGGAATAAGACGAGGGAGCGAGGGGGTTACGTTCTTTCTTTTCGGGTGAAAAGAAAGAACCAAAGAAAAGCCAAGGTCGGCGGAATGCTTCCGCCGAGGGAGGGGTAAAGTAAGCTCCTTTTGTGCACCAACGCCCTTTTTACAGCATCCACATGATTGCTCTTTCGACGGTCAAAAGTAAGTTTTGCGCAGGGATTTACCCCTTCCACCACTTCGTGGTCCCCCTCCCCCTCCAAGAGGTGGAGGCTGACTTTTGTGCGCCAACGGTCTTTCTTGCGGGGTTCAAACGGTTGCGCTTTTGACGGTTAAAAAGTTAGTTTTGAGCAGAAACAATCCTTCAGTCTTGCCTTCGGCAATCC
>JAFPBP010000182.1 GCA_017424085.1 Clostridia bacterium | reverse complement strand
CTTCCGCTCGGAATACGGCGTGGGCAAGCTTTACTATCCCCTCTTCGACGACCGCACCTTTACCGATTACAACTCCCTGCTTCTGAAGGGCGGCAGTGAGGACTGGAACGCCGCCATGATGCGGGACGAGGTCTGCACCGAGACAGTCAACGGTACCACCGCCCTGTACGCGCAGGCGATGAAGCCCGTGGTGCTCTATCTGGGCGGAGAATATTGGGGAATTTACTACCTGAGAGAACGCTTCAGCGACGATTACGTAGCAAGCCATCGGGGCGTTTCGGCAGAATCGGTGGATATCCTCTACTCCACCGCAGGCTATCTGCAGACGGGAAGCACCAAGGAATACAAGGCGCTGCTCAATTACGTGGACAGCCACGATATGTCCACCTCCGCAAGCTTCGACTACCTTTGCGAAAAGGTTGACATCAACAGCCTCATCGACTGGCACGTCTGCCGCGGCTATTTCGGGGACAAGGACTTTGCCAACATCCGCCGCTTCCGCTCCGACGAGGATGACGGAAAATGGCGCTGGATGTTCTTCGATATGGACTGGGCGTTCTACCACACCACCGACGCTCCCATTTCGGGCACCGTCAAGAGCGGCGGAGAAAAGAAGCTCATTGCGGCTCTTCTGAAGAGCAAGGAGGGGCAGGATGCCTTCCTGCGCCGCTGTGACGAGCTGATGGATACGGTGCTCAACGAGGAATACATCACGGGCGTGATCGATTCCATCGCCGCCGCCATCGAATCGGAGATCCCCCACGATCGGGAACGGTGGGGCAAAACCGTCAAGAGCTGGGAATCCGCCGTGAACAAGCTTCGCAATTACGTGAAGGACGGCAAGCGCACCAACCGCGTGCTCAACGATATTCAAGATTACTTTGATCTCTCCGATGGGGAAATGACCGAATACTTCGGATAATTTACCGATTCCGCCGAGGATCCCTCCTCAGCGGAATCGCTCTTTTCTCCCGAAATCCAAATCGAAAAAAACGTACGCAAAAAGTCACAAAACGCCCTTGACTTTAGCGTGCTAAAGTGGTATAATATTAAACAACTAACACAATCGAAAGGATCGTCATACCGTGAAAGAACTCCATACCGAATCCATGGACAACCTCTTCCGCGCAATCCTGGAACTGAAAACCATCGACGAATGCTACGACTTTTTTGAAGACGTCTGCACCATCAAGGAAATGAAGGACATGGCGCAGCGTCTGGAGGTGGCGGCTCTCCTGCACACCGGGCAGAGCTATCAGCAGATCTGCGCCAAAACCGGCGCCAGCACCGCCACCATCGGACGCGTGAACAAATGCCTGAACTACGGAACCGGCGGATACCGCCGCGCTCTGGAAAAAACCGACGCAAAGGACTGAACCCATGAATCTGCAACCCGTGTTTACCCCCGACGAACGAGCCGCATTCAAGCTTCGTGCCCTCTATCGGAGCCGCGGCTACCGTCCCTATAATATGAGCAAATTTGAAGAGTACGATCTCTACGTTCGGAACAAGGATTTTCTGGTGTCCGACAACGTGATCACCTTCACCGACACCAACGGACGCCTCATGGCGCTGAAGCCCGACGTGACCCTGTCCATCATCAAAAACGGAACCGACGGCACCGACGAAAAGGTGTATTACACCGAGAACGTTTACCGTGTCTCCAAGGGAACCCGCTCCTTTAAGGAGATCATGCAGGCGGGGCTGGAATGCATCGGCACCGTGGACGATTATCAGATCCTGGAGGTGCTGACCCTGGCTGCGGAAAGCCTGCGTTCGGTCTCCGATCGGTCGGTGTTGGACGTGTCCCATCTGGGCATCGTTTCCGCGGTGCTGGAGGAGTCGGGGCTTTCCCGCGCAAGCGCCAAGGAGATCCTATCCTTTTTGGGCGAGAAAAATCTCCACGGAGCCCTGGAGGTCTGCGCACGGGAAGAGATCGCGCCGAACGCCGCTCAAGCCATCAAGACCCTTTTTACCACCTACGGAGCCCCTGCGGAGGTCTTGCCTGCGCTGGAAGGAATTTCCCAAGGGGGTAAGGAGGCGTTGGATCAGCTGAAGCGGCTCACCGAGGCACTGAATGCGGCGGGGATCGACACGGTCCGTATCGACTTTTCGGTCATCAACCACATGAGCTATTATAACGGCATCGTCTTTCGAGGCTTCGTGGAGGGGATTCCCACGGGCATCCTTTCGGGCGGACAGTACGACAATCTGATGAAAAAGCTGGGGCGCAAGGACTCCGCCATCGGATTTGCGGTCTATCTGGACCTGCTGGAGGATCTGCTGGAAGGGGAAGAATACGATACCGATACAGTGCTTCTCTACCCCGAGGGCGCAGATCCCGCCGCCTTGGCAAAGCGGGTGGCAGAATTATCCGCCGACGGAGAACGGGTCTCGGCGCTGCGGACCCTTCCCGAAAAATTAACCTATCGCCGCGTGATCCGTTTCGGAGAGGAGGAATGACCGTGGATATGCTGAACGTCGCCCTCCCCAAGGGCAGATTGGGCGAAAAGGTCTACGCCATGTTTGAAAAGGCGGGCTTTGAATGCCCCTCCATCAAGGAAAATAATCGGAAACTGATTTTCGAAAATCCCGAAAAGGGCGTTCGCTATTTCTGGGTCAAGCCCTCGGACGTGGCGATCTACGTAGAGCGGGGCGCCGCCGACGTGGGCGTGGCGGGAAAGGATATCCTGTTGGAATACGCCCCCGACGTATACGAGCTTTTGGATCTTGACATCGGAAAATGCCGCATGGCGGTTGCCGCAAGATCGGATTTTCGGGACGATCCCCGCAAAACCCTGAAGGTTGCGACAAAATTTTCCAACATCGCCCTCAACTATTACACCGCCAAGGGGCGGGATATTGATATCATCCACCTGAACGGCTCCATTGAGATCGCCCCCATTCTGGGGCTGTCCGACGTGATCGTGGATATCGTGGAAACGGGCACCACCCTGAAGGAGAATCGGCTGGAGGTCATCGAGACCATCGTTCCCATCAGCGCCCGTCTCATTGCCAACAAGGCAAGCTTTAAGTTCAAAAACACCATGATCGAATCGGTCTTAACGCATATGGCATCGCAAAGGGAGGAATCGAAATGATTCGCATTTTAACCTACGGGGAAGTGGAAGCCGCCGAGATCTTCGCGCGGGTGGTCCCCGAAATCGACGTGGAGGCAACGGTGGCGGACATCATTGCCACCGTCCGCAAGGAAGGGGACAAAGCCCTGCTTGCTTACTGTGAAAAATTTGACGGCGCGGTCCTGTCCGACCTTCAGGTCTCTCAGGAAGAGATCGACGAAGCGGTAGCGCAGGTGGAGCCGAGATTTCTGGAGATTCTCGAAAAGGCGGCGGAGAACATCCGCACCTTCCACCAAAAGCAGGTCCGCAACAGCTTTATCATCAACAATACCGACGGGGTCGTCATCGGTCAGAAGATCATTCCCGTGGATCGGGCGGGGCTGTACGTGCCGGGCGGCACGGCGGCGTACCCCTCCACGGTGCTCATGGACGCCATTCCCGCCAAGATCGCAGGATGCCGTGAGGTGGTCATCACCACTCCTCCCAATCGGGAAGGAAAGGTCAATCCCGTCATTCTGGCGGCGGCGAAGGTGGCGGGCGTGGACCGCATCTTCAAGCTGGGCGGAGCGCAGGCGATCGCGGCGCTGGCGTACGGCACCGAATCGGTTCCCAAGGTAGATAAGATCGTGGGACCCGGCAACGCCTTCGTGGCGGAGGCGAAAAAGCAGGTCTTCGGAGCCGTTTCCATAGATATGATCGCAGGACCCAGCGAGATCCTCATCGTTGCGGACGGAAACTCCAATCCCCGTCATCTGGCGGCAGACCTTTTGTCCCAGGCGGAGCACGATAAGCTGGCAAGCGCCGTTCTGGTCACCGATTCTGCGGACCTTGCCCTTGCCGTGCAGGCAGAGCTGGAAAAGCAGATCCCCCTCCTGGAGCGGGCAGAGATCGCCCGCGCCTCCATTGACAAAAACGGAAAGATCATCGTCGCCCCCGACCTGAACGTGGCGGTGGAGATCGCCAACGAGATCGCTCCCGAGCATCTGGAGCTGTGCGTGGACGCACCCTTCGATTGGCTGGATAAGATCCGCCACGCAGGCTCCATCTTCATGGGCCGCAACTGCCCCGAGGCGTTGGGAGATTATTTCGCAGGTCCAAACCATACCCTGCCCACCAGCGGCACGGCGAAATTCTCCAGCCCCCTTTCGGTGGACGATTTCGTAAAGAAGACCCAATATACCTACTATACCAAGGACGCTCTTGCCCGCGTTGCGGAAGACGTGGCGTTCTTCGCCACCAAGGAAGGGCTGACCGCCCACGCCAAGAGCGCCGTCGTCCGTCTTGAGGAGGACCAATGAGCCGTTTTCTGACCGAACAACGAAAATCTCTGGTCCCCTATACGCCGGGAGAGCAGCCGAAAATTCTGAATCTGATCAAGCTGAACACCAACGAGTCCCCCTATCCTCCCGTGGCGGAGGTAACAGAGCGGGCGCGAGAGGAGGCGGAACGCCTCTACCTCTACCCCGACCCCGAATGCAAGGCGCTGTGCGAGGCGTTTGCCGCCCGTTGCGGCGTGGAGGCAGATCAGGTCATCGCGGTCAACGGCTCGGACGAAATTCTCAATTTCGCCTTTATGGCGTACTGTGACAAGGATCATCCCGCCGTCTTCCCCGATATTACCTACGGATTCTACTCGGTATTCGCCGATCTCAACGGCGTGCCTTACCAAGAGATCCCCCTCAACGACGATCTGACCGTGAACCCCAAGGATTACGTGGGAATCGGAAAAACCGTGTTTTTGGCGAACCCCAACGCTCCCTCGGGCATTGCGTTATCACGGGATACCATCGAAGAGATCATCCAAAGCAACCCCAACAACGTGGTGATCGTGGACGAGGCATACGTGGATTTCGGCGCGGAGAGCTGTGTTCCCCTCATCAACAAATACGATAACCTTCTGGTCACTCAGACCTTTTCCAAATCCCGCTCCATGGCGGGGGCGCGGCTGGGCTTCGGCATCGGATGCAAGGATCTGATCCGGGACCTGAACACCATCCGCTATTCCACCAACCCCTACAACGTGAACCGCATGACCATGGCGGCAGGCATTGCCACCCTGGCGTGGGACGAGGTCACAAAGGAGCGGTGCCGTACCATTGCCGAAACGAGGCGTACCACCGACGAGGCGCTTCGTGCCCTCGGCTTTGAAACCACGCCCTCCCAGGCGAACTTCATCTTCGCCCGTCACCCCAACGCCGACGGAGGCGAGATCTACCGCAAATTAAAGGAGCGGGGAATTTTGGTGCGGCATTTCGACAAGGCGCGCATCAACCAATACAACCGCATCACCGTGGGAACTCCCCAACAAATGCAGGCGCTTTTGACGGCGCTGAAGGAAATTCTGGAGGAACTGTTATGAACCGTGCTACCATTCGACGCACCACCTCGGAAACCGATATCACCCTCACTCTGACCCTCAACGGAAACGGCATTGCCGACGTGGACAGCGGTTGCGGGTTTCTCAATCATATGCTCACCCTCTTTGCCCGTCACGGACGGTTCGATCTGGCGTTGACCTGCAAGGGCGACGTGGAGGTAGACGACCATCACACGGCAGAGGACGTGGGCATCTGTCTGGGGCAGGCGTTCGCCCAGGCGCTGGGCGACAAGGTTGGCATCTGCCGCTACGGAAGCATCCTTCTGCCCATGGACGAAGCCCTCATCGCCGCCGCCGTGGATTGCTCGGGTCGGGGATATCTGGGCTACGATCTTGCCATCCCCACCGAAAAGGTCGGGACCTTTGATACCGAGCTTGTGAAGGAATTCTGGCTTGCCTTCACCCGTACCGCCGCCGTCACCCTCCATATCAAGCAGCTGGCGGGCGAAAATTCCCATCACATCATCGAGGGAGCCTTCAAGGCGGTTGCCCGTGCCCTGCGTCAGGCGGTCGCCATCGACCCCGATGCGGCGGACGAAATCCCCTCCACGAAGGGAGTTCTTTGATGATCGCCATCGTTGATTACGGCGTGGGCAATCTGTTCTCGCTGAAAAGCTCGCTGGAGGCGGTGGGCGCAGACGTGACCGTCACGGGAGACGCGCAGGTCCTTCGCCAAGCGGAGCGCATCGTGCTTCCCGGCGTGGGAGCCTTCGGAGACGCGGCGAAAAAACTGCAGGATTCGGGACTTGCGGAGGTGATCTGTCAAGAAGCGAACCACGGAAAACCCCTGCTGGGAATCTGCCTCGGGATGCAAATGCTTCTGGACGTGAGCTACGAATACGGCGAACACAAGGGGCTTGGGCTGATCCACGGTGCCATCCGTCCCATTGCGGACGTGATCCCCGCAGGCTACAAGATCCCCCACATCGGATGGAACGCCCTGCAATTTCCCGAACAAAAGCACCCCGTATTCCGTGACGTACAGAACGGGGAGCACGTATATTTCGTTCATTCCTTCCACGGCACCGACTGTGCCGACCATGTAGCCGCCACCACCGAATACGGCGGGATCCTCACCGCCGCCGTGGCAAGGGACAACGTGGTGGGATGCCAATTCCATCCCGAAAAGAGCGGAGACGTGGGTCTTCGCATTCTGAAAGCCTTCTGTCAAGGAGAATTCTGATATGATTTTATTCCCTGCCATTGACCTGTACGAGGGAAAGGCGGTGCGTCTTCTGCGGGGCGACTACGACCGCATGACGGTCTACAGCGAAAATCCCCCCGAGATCGCCGCAGACTTCCAAGCCGCAGGAGCAACCCACATCCATCTGGTGGATCTGGAGGGTGCCCGCTCGGGTGAGACCCCCAATCTGGAGACGGTCAAGCGCATCATTGCCTCCACAGATCTCTTCGCAGAGGTGGGCGGCGGCATCCGAAGCATGGAGGTCATCGACCGCTATCTGTCCGCAGGAGTCCGTCGCGTGATTTTAGGCACGGCGGCAGTCACCGATCCCGAGTTTCTCAACGCCGCAGTTTCTGCCTACGGGGACGCCATCGCCGTGGGCGTGGACATCAAGGACGGTGCCGTTGCCATCAAGGGCTGGACCGAATCCTCGGGGCGGGATGCCTTTGAATTCTGCAAAGCAATGCAGGATATGGGCGTTTCCACCCTCATCTGCACCGACATCTCCAAGGACGGCGCCATGCAGGGCACCAACCGTGAGCTGTACAAAGCCCTCTCGGAGCGGTTTTCGGTGAAGATCATAGCCTCGGGCGGAGTCTCGTCCATGGAAGACGTGGAGCATCTGCGCGCCATGAACCTCTACGGCGCCATCATCGGGAAAGCCTATTACACGGGCGCCATTGACCTGAAAACGGCGATAGAAAGGGCAAAATGATCACAAAACGCATCATCCCCTGCCTGGATGTAAAAAACGGCAGAGTCGTCAAGGGTGTGAATTTTGAGGGGCTTTCCGACGTCTCCTCCCCCACCGCTCTGGCGAAATATTACAGCGACAACGGCGCCGACGAGCTGGTCTTCTACGACATCACCGCCTCGGCGGAGGGGCGCGCTCTGTTCACAGACATTCTCTGCGAGGTGGCGCGCACCATCTTCATTCCCCTCACCGTGGGGGGAGGCATCAACACCTTAGACGATTTCGATCGGGTGCTGAAGTGCGGCGCGGATAAGGTCAGCGTCAACTCGGGCGCCATCCGAAATCCCGCCCTCATCGGAGAAGCGGCGAAGCGCTACGGAGATCAATGCGTGGTCCTGTCCGCCGACGTGAAGCGGGTGGACGGCGTATTCCGCGTGTTTGCCAAGGGTGGCAGAGAAAACACGGGCATGGAAGCCATCGAATGGATCCGCCGCGGAGTTGCCTCGGGCGCGGGCGAGGTGGTAGTCAATTCCATCGACACGGACGGAGTCAAAAACGGCTTTGATCTGGAGCTTTTGCAGGAGGTCTGCAACGCCGTCTCGGTGCCGGTCATCGCCTCGGGCGGGGCGGGCTGCATCGACCATTTCACCCAACTCTTCCAAGCCATCCCCACCATCGACGCAGGGCTTGCCGCCTCCATTTTCCATTTCGGAGAGGTTGCGATCCCCAATCTGAAAGAAGAACTGCACAAACAGGGCATCCCCGTACGCAGATAAGGAGAACAATATGATCGACATCAACACCTTGAAATTCGACGAACAGGGGCTGATCCCCGCCATCGTGGTGGACGCCAAGACCAAGGACGTGCTCACCCTGGCATACATGAATCGGGAAAGCCTTGAGATCAGCATCCGCGAGCAAAAAACCTGCTTCTGGTCCCGCTCCCGCCAAGAGCTTTGGCGCAAGGGCGAAACCAGCGGGAACTATCAGCATATCGTTTCCATCACCGCCGATTGCGACAGAGACGCATTGACCGTTCTGGTGGAAAAGGACGGACCTGCCTGCCATCTGGGGGAGGAATCCTGCTTCCACAATCCCGTCTTTGAAAGCGACGAGCGCCACGCCTTTTCTCTGCAATCCCTCATGACCCTCATCGAGGGGCGCAAGATCGAGAAAAAGGAAGGGTCCTACACCACCTATCTCTTTGAAAAGGGCATCGACAAGATCCTGAAGAAGGTGGGCGAGGAATGCACCGAGGTGATCATCGCAAGCAAGGCTGACGATAAAAAGGAAACGATCTACGAGATCGCAGACCTGACCTACCACGTGATGGTGCTCATGATCGAAATGGGAATCTCTCTGGAGGACATCCACGACGAGCTGGCATCCCGCCACGTGATCGACAAAAAGGTCAAGCAAGAAAAAATGACCCACTAAAGAACAAAAAACCGCTCCGTTATGAGGTTTTTCTCACAACGGAGCGGCATTTTTTTACTTCAATTTAATCCGTTTCGGTTTGCGATATTCACGCACGGCGCTTTTTGAGCAGAAGGATGACGACCAGCGCGGCAACGGCGACGACCACCAGCGCGATGATGGCAACGATCACAACAGTGTTGGATCCTGCGGGGGTCTCATCGGTGGAGGTGTTGCTATCGGTGGCGGTATTCTGAGGCTGATCGGTGTTGGTGGAAGAACTGCTCAGCTCGGCAAGATCCTTCCATTCCGAGGTGCCGTAGCGCAGTTGGAAACGACCGTTTGCGATCTGCAGCTCTGCGGCAACGCCCTCGGCGTTGACCAGATCGGCAAGGGCTACCAGGTCAGTCCAATCGGTACCGTCGGAATACTTCCATTGCAGGTGGGTCTCCCCT
>JAFPBP010000181.1 GCA_017424085.1 Clostridia bacterium | reverse complement strand
GCCCACCGAATCCACGTAGATCGGGACTTTGCGGCGGAATTTTCCGCCCTGGGTCTGGAGCCGCGGGAGCGAATGACCCGCCGCTTTGAAGCACTTGCGGCGATGGAAACGCCCGTGATTCTTCCGGGAGAGCAGATCGTATTTCTGCGCACGGTGGAAAACATTCCCGATTGCTTCACCGAGGCAGAATGGTGCGAGCTGAGAAAAAATTACATTCATGAGTTGGGTTACCTCTCCAACGTCTCCCCCGACTACGAAACGGTCCTGAAGGAAGGCTTGCTTGCCCTTCGGGAACGGGGCGACGAATACGTAAAGCGTGAGATCGACGCCATTTTCGATCTGTCCGACCGCTACCGTGACGAGGCGATCAAGCAGGGGCGGCAGGACGTGGCGGACATTCTGTCCCGCATCCCCCGCAAGGGAGCCACCACCTTCCGCGAGGCGCTGCAGCTGTTCCGGATCCTGCACTTTTCCCTGTGGCTGGAGGGGAACTACCACATCACCACGGGGCGCTTCGATCAATACGCCTATCCCTATCTGAAGGCAGATCTGGAGGCGGGACGGCTGACCGAAAACGAGGCTCTGGAGCTGGTCAAGGACTTTTTCCTGTCCTTCAACAAGGATAACGACACCTACGTGGGAGTTCAGCAAGGGGACAACGGACAAAGCATGGTGCTGGGAGGCATAACCGAGGAGGGAGCAGACGGCTTCAATCTGCTGTCCCGCCTCTGCCTGCAGGCAAGCCGCGAAAATCTCATGATCGACCCCAAGATCAACCTGCGCGTTTCGTCCAAGACCCCCGACGAGATCTACGAATTAGGCACCCAACTGACCAAGGCGGGGCTGGGCTTTCCTCAATACTCCAACGACGACGTGGTCATCGATGCTCTGATCCAAAAGGGCTACGAGCCCAAGGATGCCCGCAACTACGTGGTTGCCGCCTGCTGGGAATTCATCGTGCCCAAATACGGCATGGACATTGACAACATCGGTGCAGTATGCTTCCCCAAGGTCATCAACAACGTGCTTCACAGCGGCGAGACCTTCGCAGACTACGACGCCTTCCGTGACGCCGTGGGCAGAGCCATCGACGCAGAATGCTACGACTGCATCGAGCGGAAAAATCTGCACTATAGCGAAAGCACCGAAAGCGGCTATCACGTGTGGTTCGTGCCCTCGCCTCTCATGGAATCCCTCATGGAGCCCAAATATTACAACTTCGGGCTTCACGGCACGGGAATCTCCACCGCCGCAGACTCCATGGCGGCGATCAAAAAGTACGTCTTCGAGGAAAAGACTCTCTCGTGGGAACGGCTGACCCAAGCCGTTGACACGGACTTTGAGAACGAAGCGGATCTCCTGCATGCTTTGCGCTACGAGGCTCCCAAGATGGGGCAGAATCATCCCGACCCCGACGATGCCTCGGTCTTTTTGCTGGATCGGTTTGCGGCGGCGCTGGAGGGGAAGCGCAACTGCATGGGCGGAACGTGGAGAGCGGGAACCGGCTCTGCCATGTTTTATCTGCGCCACGCGGCAGAATTGCCCGCCTCCCCCGACGGACGGCGGAAGGGTGAGCCCTTCGGAGCGAACTTCTCCCCCTCCCTCTTTGCCCGCACGGGTGGGCCCTTCTCGGTCATTGCCTCCTTTACCAAGCAGCATCTGAAGAACACCTGCAACGGAGGACCTCTGACCATGGAATTCTCCGCCTCTGTCTTCGATACGGAGGAAGGGATCAAGAAAACCGCAAAGCTGGTGCAGACCTTCATCCGCAGAGGCGGACATCAGCTGCAGCTGAACTCGGTGAATCCCGAGACCCTCAGAAAGGCACAGCAGGACCCCGAAGCATATCGCGGGCTGATCGTTCGCATCTGGGGCTGGAGTGCCTACTTCACCGAGCTGGATAAGGAATATCAGGATCACGTGATCGCAAGGCAGGCGTATACGCTGTGAGCACGGGAAGAATTTTTGACGTCAAGGAGTTCGCCATCCACGACGGACCGGGGGCGCG
>JAFPBP010000180.1 GCA_017424085.1 Clostridia bacterium | reverse complement strand
CGAAGGGAACCTCTTCAAAGCAATCGGTATACGCCTGCAGCCATCTTCGGCAGATTTCATCAAAATCCGCGCCGAATCCGTATTGATCCATCCAAAGAATACACCGTTGAAGGGTGAGGGTTTGGGTGTAATATCCCCAACAGTTGTTGGGCGGATTTTTCAGATTCTGCCAATAGGGATCCGAAACCGCCGTGGCGGGGAAGGGATAAGCCGTCCAGAATTCCGCGGGATTTTTGAGATGCCGCTCGTAGATCTCTTGGATCAACGCCCGATCCTCTTCCGGATCCAGAACGTGCTCCATAAACAAATGCAAAATAGAGATCGATAAATATTTCCGCTGGTTTCCGTTGCGATCCACGTCGTAGAAAAAAGCGTCTTCCTTGTTATAGCAGTGCTCAAACAGCTTTTGCTTGACATCTTTTGCCTTTTCCCGCCACGCCGCCGCCTCATCCGAAAGGCCGAGAATCTCCGCCATTTCGGACAGCGCAATCTGTGTCGCGTAGAAGGTGCAGTTGATATCCGGCGCAAGGATGGGGGTGATTCCGTCATCGGGAGGAAGAACCGCCGCATTATGATATTTTTTCACGCCGTTTTCATAATATCGGTAATTCAACGGACAGGAGATCCCTTCAAAGCGTCCGCTGTGATCGTGCCCCGTGTCGTATCCGCAAAACATTTCGACCAGTCCGCGCCCCGTCGTCATCCGATTGCGGCGAAGCCAACCGTCCCAGGCTTTCCCCGATTCGTAGCATCTCTTCAGAAAAGCCTCGTCTCCGTTCAATTCATAAACCATCAGACAAAGCTTTGCAAAGGAAACGCATTCCTGAATTTGAGAATAACCCACGAGCGCCCCGTTAAAATCGGGAGGACAGGAAGCGGCATCCAGGATATGGCTGGGCAGTTGCCCGTCGGGGGTCTGATAGTCGATAAAGGTATTTACCGTATTTTCGGCAATCTGCAACCCTTCGGGTTCCATCCAAGCAAGCAAAAGTGAGCCGTACACGGAGGTTTCGAGCCAGATCCCCGGATATGCATCCGAAATAAACGGAAGCAATTTCCCCACGCTCTGAAAACGTTTCACGGATCCTTTTCGCCTTTTATAGCACAGGTCGTATAACCTCTTTACCTTTTCGATGTCCATCTAACCCCTCCTTCATTGCATTGAAATTATTATAGCATAGAGGCCGGGAAAAGTCAAGTATTTGAACCGTAGCGGTCGATGGCTTTTTGCTCTGAAAAAACGGTTTTTTCGAGAAAAATGACCTTGACAAACCGGGATGATGATGTTATAATAACATATATACGACCCCTTCCGGAAAAATGCAGAATCGCTGAGTAGGAGAAAATGATGAGAATTGAAGACATTGATAAGAATCTGAAGGTGGATACCGATATTGCCGAATCAGACTTGATCTGGCTGGACGCAAAGCAAGCCCCCTTTTCCTTGCATGGAACCTTCTATGACGAGAATCAAAAATGCTATGTCCGCATGCCCCAAGCCATTGCGGATTCCGTTTCCCTCGGAATCTCCAATCTGAACAGATTCCCTGCAGGCGGTCGAATCCGTTTTCAGACCGATTCTTCCTTTATCGGATTTCGCTTCGTCCAGAAAAATCGGGATTTGACTCCGCATAACACGCTGTTGGGAATGTCTGGGTTTGACCTGTATCGGAGCATCGATGGAGGACAGGAGACCTACTTCAAATCTCTCATCCCGCCCATGGGGATCACGGAAGGATTTTCTTCCCCCGTCAAAACCGACGGACGGATGGCGGAATACACCCTTAACTTCCCCATTTACGACACCGTCTGTGAAGTCTACATCGGTCTGAAGAAAAACGCACGTCTTTCGGCTTCGAGCCCCTATGCGCACGCGGTCCCCATCCTCTTTTACGGATCCTCCATCACCCAGGGGGGATGCGCTTCCCGTCCGGGAAATACTTATCAGGCAATGCTGTCCCGCAGCTTGAAGACCGATTTTATCAACCTCGGCTTTTCGGGGCAGGGAAAGGCTGAGCCACAGATGGTCGCCTATCTGGCGGAACGGTGCAAGAACGCTTCTGCCTTCGTTTGCAACTATGACTGGAATGCACCGACTGCCGAATATCTGGAAAAAACCCATCTGCCGCTGTACCGCACCGTTCGGGAGAAGAACCCCAACCTTCCCATTTTGTTCCTGTCCGAGCCACAGATCATTCTTGATCCCAAAGCCATGGGTCCGCGCATGGAGATCATCCGAAGCACCTACGAAACCGCGAAGGCAGAGGGGGACGAACTGGTCTGGTTCCTGCCCGGAGACAGAATTTACGAGGGCGCCCATTGGGATACCTGTACCGTAGACGGCTGTCATCCCAATGATCTGGGCTTCTACCGTATGGCGATGGCGATGGAGCCTTATCTCAAAGAAATGTTACATCTGAACTGACAAAAACCGAGGTGTATATGAAAAACAAAGCAGGATCGTTTGAAAAATATGAAAATTCCCCCGTATTCGGTTCCAAGGAAACCGGAACCATGTTCGATGCGTATGTTTGGAAACAGAACGGCAGGCTGCGCATGGACGTATCCTGGCGTCCTCGAAAGGCGCTTGCCGTAACCTTCTCGGATGATGGCATCCATTGGGAAGATCCCATCGTTACGTTGGAATGCGATCCTTCCACAGGAGAAAACAATCTGAATCGCAATTGCGTAATTCCCTCTCCTGACGGGAACGGATACTTGATGTGGTTCACAAGCCAGCTCTGGAAGGACGGTGAGGGGAGATCCTGGATCGGTGTTGCCCGTTCGGATGACGGGATTCACTTTGAACGTTTCAGTAAAACCCCCGTTCTGGTCCCGGAAAGGGATCATGAAAAGAATTCCGTCATGAATCCTTTTGTTATGTATGAAGGCGGTAAATTCCGCATGTGGTATGCGGCAGGTGAGACCTACGAGCCAAATGTGATCTGTTATGCGGAATCTTCCGACGGAATACACTGGATAAAAGATGCGCGCAACCCAATTTTCACCTGCGCGCCGCAAAATGAATACGAGCAAAACCGCATCGGCGCTGTACAGATCCTTCCCGAGGGGGACGGATACCTGATGTTCTACATAGGCTATCGAGACGTACATACCGCATGTATATGCGCCGCAAGATCGAAGGACGGTATTACAAATTGGCATCGCGTCCCCGAGAACCCTCTGGTAACCCCCACGCCTGACACGTGGGATGAAGACTCTTGTTACAAACCTGCGGTCATAAAAGAGGAAAACGGTATATATCACGTGTGGTACAACGGTCGCCGAAAACATGAAGAATACATCGGCTATGCGTACGGCCGTATTCAAGAGAAGTAAGTGTTTGTAGCCAGCCTCCCGTTTCTGCCGCAAATTTCCCCTACGACGGTGTCTTTTTTGTTAAAAAACGCGGAGGTTGCTTGAAATTTAAGGGGAATTGTGATATAGTGAAGGAAAATAAGACCGAAAGGGACGTTGGTTATGGAGCAAAATACCCGTTTCCCCAAAAATGAGCTTGTGAAATACGAGCATATCCCCACCTTTGTCTCGGGGGAGAGTTATCTTCTCGTCATGCCCTTTCTCAATCCCAACGGAGAAAAGAATCCTCAGGATTTTGCGTTGCGGGCAAAAATTTCCCGCGACGGGCTGGAGGCATTCCGCTTCACCGAGAAGGACCTGCGGAAGAAAAAGTCCGATCGTGATCTGTATTGGACCGTCACCGACGAGGGCGACGGAACGGTGTCTCTTTGGTCGAAGACTGCCCGCAAATATCTGAATCTGGCAGAACAGGGGGCAACGCTGAGCCGCAAGAAGCAGCGGTTGTCTCTGCGACAGAACGGAACCCTGCTTCAGTTGACCGTTTCCGACAAAACGGGGGAGACGATGTATCTTCGGTACGCTCCGCGCAAGGAAGGGGTCAGCGGTGCCGTTTTTACCTCGGGCAAAAACAAAGCCGACACCTCCTTCGGCTTGTTCAAGCGGGTCTGCGGAATCCCCGCCGTCATTGACGAGAAGCCCCTCCTCACCGTGGGAACCTATTCCGATCTGCACGTGGACTACGCCCTGCAGACCAAGCCTCCCTACGTTCGTCCCACCATGCCCAAGGCGGCGCGGGGATACCGCAGACGCTACGATCTGGATGCGGTTAT
>JAFPBP010000019.1 GCA_017424085.1 Clostridia bacterium | reverse complement strand
GCGGATCGCTTTTGGTGCACGACCATTATCAGGGCGGTCTGGAAAGGCTTCCCATGCAGAGCGCCAAGTACCGCAAGGTCTTCACCGCGCCCGACGCCAAGGTGAAGATCGGAATCGTGGAATGGTATAACAGCGCCGTTCGCTTTGAGTCGGATGATCGCGCCGCTCTGGAGGACGTTGCGGGCAGAATGATTGAGGCCTGGAAGGAATACAGCGCTCCCGAGCTTGGAATTCTTCCCAAGACCGGCGATGAGTTCCATAACTCCTCCTCTCCCGTGGTTCGCCGCACCGAGACCGGCTATATCGTGGATCTGATCCTGCGGAACAACCGTTGCGACGAAACCTATCCCGACGGCATTTTCCATGCTCACCCCGAATATCACAACGTGAAGAAGGAAAGCATCGGTCTGATCGAGGCGATGGGTCTGTATATTCTCCCCGCCCGTCTGGATCGTCAGCTGTTCCGCGAAGCCGCCGCGTATCTGACCGGTAAGCCCTACGATCCCGACGCTCTTGCCGAGGATATGAAGGTTCATAAGGACATGATCGAGCTGCTTCTTGCCCGTCACGGAAACGCTCTCTCCGCCGAAGAGGCGCAGGAAGCGGTCCGCACCCGCATCAACGAGGTCTGCGAGGAGATTCTGAAGAATACCGCAGTCTTCGCCGAGGACGAGCAGGGCACCGCCGCCTTCGAAGCCTTCGTTTCCCGTTTCATCTGAGTTTTTTCAAGCCCTTCTGCTCCGCAGGAGGGCTTTTCTTTTTTATATTATTCCGACAAATTGTCATATTTTTGGGATTTTTCCCCCGAATCCCTTGACAAGCCGCCTCATTATGGTATAATGTAACAAGCGAGGTGTTGTTTTATGGCAGAAAAAAAGAAGGTACAGCGGCGGTGCGAATGCTGTCTGTACTATGAATTTGACGAAGGCTTCGGGTGCATGGCGTGCTCGGTTCCTTTGGACGAGGACGAGGCGTTGCGCTATTCCCGCCCCGGATCCGCCTGCCCCTATTTTCGTTGGTACGACGAGTACAAGAGCGTGCAAAAACAAAACTGATTGCCAAAATTCCGAAAGGGGAAGATTGTTGTGAAGATTACCGATATCAAATCCTTCGTGGTGGATTGCTACCGTACCAACTGGATCTTCGTGAAGGTGTATACCGACGAGGGCATCGACGGCGTGGGCGAAGGAACGCTGGAATATAAGGAAAAAGCTCTGACGGGTGCCGTGGAGCATCTGAAAATGGCGCTGGTGGGGAAGGATCCCCGTCAGATCGAAAAAATTTACCATGACGTGTACCGTGATGCCTATTGGCGGGGTGGGGCGGTTCTGATGAGCGCCCTGTCTGCGGTGGAAATGGCGTTGTGGGATATTTTGGGAAAATCCTTGAACGTGCCCGTCTATCAGCTGCTGGGCGGGAAGGTCAACGAGGATTGCCGCATTTACGTGAACGGTTGGTTTGCGGGAGCCAAGGAGCCCGAGGAATTCGGCGAAAAGGCTCGCATCGCCGTTCAGCGGGGCGTGACCGCGCTGAAATGGGACCCCTTCGGGAAGAGTTATCTGCAGATCTCCAATCAGGATCTGGACAAGGCTCTGCGTTGCATCGGTGCCGTCCGTGACGCGGTGGGACCGCAGGTGGATCTTCTCATCGAAGCCCACGGTCGGTTCGACGTTCCCACGGGCATCAAGATCGCTCAGGAGGTGGCTCAGTTCAAGCCCATGTTCTTAGAAGAGCCCGTTCCCCCCAACAATCTGGAGGCGCTGGAGGCGGTTCGCGCCAAGTCTCCCGTCGCCATCTCCGCAGGGGAGCGGTTGTATACCCGCTTTGATTATAACGAGCTGTTCCGCCGCCGTGCCTGCGATTATATTCAGCCCGATATCTCCCATGCGGGCGGTATCATGGAGCTGAAGAAGATCGCCGCCATCGCCGAGGCGAATTACATCCCCTTCGCGCCCCACAACCCCTCGGGTCCCGTTGCCAACGCCGCAACCCTGCAGATCGCCGCCTGCTGCCCCAATTTCTGCATTCTGGAGATCATGTACAGCGACGTAGATTACCGCAAGGACGTGACCGACGAGGCTCTGGAATATGCCGACGGACGCATCAAGATCAGCGACCGCCCCGGCTTGGGCATTGAACTGAACGAGGCGGAATGCCTCAAGCATCCCT
>JAFPBP010000179.1 GCA_017424085.1 Clostridia bacterium | reverse complement strand
TATTTCTTTTCCGTCGATCCGGAAGGTTTTTCCATTGCGATACTCCGCAGAAGGCGAACTGACTTTATGTGTGCTTGCGCCACGACTCGTAAACGTAAAATTCGATGACGCGGAAAATTTCAACGTATGATTTCCTTCCGGAAGCGTTGCGGAGCTTCCCATTCCGGATTCCACGTAAATGACATACCGTTTTTCCTCCGTAACGTTTGAATCGGTGGAATCCGTACTCGTGTCGGTGGAGCCAATGCCCGTATCCGTAACGCCTGTGTCGGTAGAAGAATCGGTCTCCGTATCGGAGGTTTGATCGGTGGTGTTTGTGGTGCCTTGGATGTGGGAGGTGTCGGTGTTGGGGGGAAGGATTGCGGGCAGGCGGGGGGCAACGGCAAAAGCGATGCCGACCGCAAGCACCAGTCCTGCCGCAAGGGCGCCCCAGCGGAGAAGCATGGGGGAGCTATGGCGCCGCGATTGGGGGGCGGCGGCGAGGATCAGATCGTCATCCAGCTGTCCCAATGCAGAAAACAACTCTCGGTTTGTCATGCGGAAAACCCTTCTTTCTCTAAAAATTCTTTCAGCTTGTTGCGTGTTCGGAAGGTCAGAACCCGTACCGCTTCCTCGCTCATGGAGAATTCCTCCGCAATTTCGGAAACGGGGGATGCAAACCAATAGCGCCGAAGGAAGACGTTGCGCGTCCGTGAGGGAAGGGAGCGCAGAAACCGCGTCAGAACGTCCTTGAGAAGCACGGCGTCGTATTCTGCCGATTGGTCGGGAATGCATTCGCTCAATTCGTCCAGCACCGCAGACATGGCTCCGTTGCCCCGCTTCTGTGCCTTGCGGGCATCCAGGCGGGTGAGGGCAAGATTGCGGCAGGTGCGGAGAAGATACGCCTTCAGAGAGTTGGGACGGGCAGGCGGAATGGCATTCCAAAGCCTGACGTAAGCATCGTTCACAACCTCTTCGGCATCCTGTCGGTTTTCCAAAATGCGATAGGCTACGGATTGGCACAAATCACCGTAGGCTTGTTGGGTTTCAGCCACGGCGGATTCCTGCCGATTGTGGTAAAGGTTGAGGATTTGCTGTTCGTTCAACGGTTTCACTTCCTTTCGTGATCGGGACCCTTTCACCCTATACGACGGAAAAAAGATACCCCACGTTACGGGAGGATAAAAATTTTTTTATTGTTTTTATTATAGCACAGGACCGCAGGGGTTGTCAAGGTTGTTTTTCTGCAAAAAATAATTAATCCCGACAGACCTTCAGGTCTGTCGGGAGAATGAACGATCTTCATGCAAATGCCCGCTGCAACGGACTCGTAATGATTTACGGCAAGCAAATGGGTTGATAAAACTGCGGGATGACGCGATTCTCCGCTTGGAACACGTCCCCCGTCAGATCGTCGAAGAGACCGAAGTGGAGGGGCACAGCGTAGGTTGCCTTCGTGGCGGCGGCAAAGCGGGCGGCATCGACGGCGTTCATGTTGTTCCCCACCCCATTGATGGGCAGGAAGACCGCGTGCAGGGGCAGGTCGGGCAAGGCGGAGAGAACCTTCGTGCTATAGAGGGTGTCCCCCGTAATATAATAATTCTTCCCTTCCGCAGAAAGGATGAAGCCGATGGCGTCGGGGTCGGAATGCACGGCGGGGACGGCGCGGATGACCACGTTCCCCTCGGTCCATTCACAGCCCGCCTCCATGAGAACGTAGTTGTGGCGACCGCCGTAGGTGGCGCGCAGGTTCTGATAACTGCTCTTGGGCGCCAGCACCAGCCGACGGGACTCGGGGGTGAGATAATGCACCAGCGTTTCGGGATCGGTGTGATCCAGATGGTTATGGGTGCAAAGGATCAGGTCGGGTTGAAGCTCCAAAAGCGACCGATCCACGGGCACACGGCGCGCATTAAGAGGCTCGATCTTTTCCACGCTGTCCGACAGATAAGGATCCACAATGATCACCTTCCCGTCGGTCTCGATGAGCAAGCCCGCCTGTCCGATCCAGGTAATTTTCATATCATTTCTCCTCCTCGGGAATGATGGGGTACAGCTGAATGGTATTGCCCCCGTCCACCACCAGCTCCGCACCCGTGGTGTTGCGGGCGTGGGCGGCGAAATACCAGACGGCGTCCGCCACGTCCTCACCTACGGCAACGTCGCCGATGGGCGTGAAGCGGCTGGGCACGTTTTTGTAAAAATCGGGATTTTTTACCCAGCGGTCGGTTTTGATCATGCCGGGAAGCACGGCGTTGACGCGAATGTTGTATTTGCCCAGATCCAACGCAAGGGCGCGCATCAGCCCCAGCTGACCCCCCTTGGAGGAAAC
>JAFPBP010000178.1 GCA_017424085.1 Clostridia bacterium | reverse complement strand
GGCTCCGCACTCCCGCAAATTTCGATGCGGAGCTCGCCACGAAATGCATGGAAAGCCGCTCTTCTTTTGCGATAACGTAATCCTTATGATAGGAATGGTTGTCCAACGTGATGATCAGATCCGCCTCGTTGTGATCCAGCATGTCGAACATGGCAAGCGTGTCGGCGGTGGTGAACTTGATGGAAATGTTGGGGTATTTGTTATGGAAGTCGATGTAATGGGAATTGATCATCTCGTCGCAAACCGAATCGGGAGTGACAAGATGCACGTGCCCCTCCGGATCCTCTTCCTTGGTGAGGCTTTCCTTGAACTCGTCGGTCAGCGCACGGATCTGATTGGCGTAGGAAATGAGCTCGTGCCCCCGCGCGGTAAGGGTGATGGTATTGTTGATCCGCTCGAACAGAAGGCACCCCAGATCCTCCTCCAGCTGCTTGATCTGAAAGGAAACGGTGGATTGGGAATACCCCAATATCTCCGCCGCCTTGGTAAAGCTCCCCAGCTCCGCCACGTGGGTGAAGGTAATCAAATTACGCAATTCCATAAAATTTCCCCCATCGAAAATATCGATAGCAATGATTGAAACTATTTACTTGACTAATCGTGAATTTTATTATATAATAAATCAAACGAAAAAGCAAGCCCCTTTGCGGGAACTTTTTTCGAATTATTCACGATCGTCTCGGGCGATCCCCCTCGGAGGTAACGGCAATGACACAACCACAGATCTACACCCTCGTAGCCCTTGCGATCTATGCAATCACAATGGCACTCATCGGATGCCTCAGCTTTGGGAAATCCAAAACGCTGGACGGATTTTTGATCGGCGGCAGAAACATCGGCGCCTGGGCAACCGCCTTCGCCTACGGAACCACCTACTTCTCTGCCGTGGTCTTCGTGGGCTATGCGGGACAGCACGGCTGGAACATCGGACTGGGCGCCATCTGGATCGGCATCGGAAACGCGGTGCTGGGATGCCTGCTTTCGTGGCTTCTGTTTGCCAACAAAACCCGCAAGATGACCAAGAAGCTCAACGCCAGAACCATGCCCGACTATTTTGAAAAGCGCTACGGCTCCACGGGAATGAAGATCTTGGCATCGATCATCATCTTCGTCTTCCTCGTTCCCTATTCCGCCGCCGTTTACAAGGGCTTAGGCTCTTTGTTCAGCGCAGTCTTCCCCGGCGTGGAGACCTGGGTCTGGATGCTGATCATCGCATGCCTCACCGCCATCTATCTGGTAGCGGGCGGCTACGTGGCAACGGCTTACACCGATCTGGTGCAGGGCATTATCATGCTGGTTGGCGTGGTTTGCCTGGTGGTTGCGGTGCTGAACCATGAAACCGTGGGCGGCATCGGCGGACTGTTGGAGAATCTTGGTAATTTCCAATCTCTTCCCGACGATCCCAATCCCATCACGGGAGATCAACTGACCAACATCTTCGGCGGATCCTCCTTCAAATTCCTTTGCTTCAACATTATGCTCACCAGCTTCGGAACCTGGGGACTGCCTCAGATGATCGGAAAATTCTACGCCGTCAAGGACACCGCCGCCATCAAGCGCGGAACCATCATTTCCACCATCTTCTGCACGGTCATCGGATGCGGCGCCTACCTGATTGGCTCGTCCTCCCGTCTGATTCTGGGCGGACAGCTTCCCGAGGGCGGCGTGGACTCGGTGATCCCCGCAGTGCTGATGGAGGTGCTGGGAAACGGTACTTTGGGCATCATCCTTCTGGCGATCATCATGATCCTGCTCCTCTCCGCCTCCATGTCCACCCTGGAAGCGGTGGTCCTCACCTCCGCCTCCGCCGTTGCGGTGGATCTGATCCCCGCAATCCGCAAAAAGCCGACCAAGCCCGAGCATCAGATGATATTGACGAGAATTCTCTGTCTGGTCTTCGTCGCCTGCTCCTTCCTCTTCGCCACCCGGAACATTCCCATCATCGTCAGCCTCATGTCCTTCTCCTGGGGGCTGGTCTCGGGATGCTTCATCGGTCCCTACCTCTGGGGTCTGTTTTCCAAGAAGATCACCAAGATCGGCGCTTACGCGGGCATTCTGTCGGGGCTTCTCACCGTGGGCGGTGCCACCCTTGTGATCACCCTCACCGACGGCTTCTCCTCTGCCGCCGCAAAATCCCCCGAAATGGGCGTTGCCGCCATGGCGATCTCCATGATCGTCGTCCCTCTGGTCAGCGCGTTTACCAAGAATTCCAAGGCAGACGAAGCCCGTGTCAACGAGATCTTCGAATGCTACAAGGAAAATTAACGAAATAAGAAAAGGATCCCGAACGTCAACCGTTCGGGATCTGTTTTTATACCAATCTTATTTCACGTGGGTCAGCGTTTTTTCCACGCATTGGGAAATGCTCACGGTTCCAACCCCGAAGATGGAGGTATGGATCCGATCGTTGATGGGCTTTTTCCAATAGTCGGGAATGGCGTTAATCCCGTTTGCCATACCGAGGATCGACCCCACCGTCGCCCCGTTGCAGTCGGTATCGAATCCCGTTTCCACCGACATGCAGATGGAGCGGGCGAAATCTCCCCTTCCGTACAGCAGCGCCGCCGCCACGATCATGGCGTTGGAAATGGTGTGGCACCAGCCGTGGGCGGAATATTCGTCATATTTCTCGTGGATCATGGCAAAGCACTCGGCTTGGGTCTTGCCGCTGCGGAACTGATCCATCACCGCAAGAATGCTCTCGTGCAGACGGGAGGCTTGGGGAATTTCAGCAAGCCCCCCGAGAATGATCTCCTCCACGTCGTTGGTGGACGCCGCCACCGCCAGCATGGCGGCAACGAACATTTCGCCGTAGATGCCGTTTTTCACGTGGGAGATGGAGGCATCCCGCCACGCCATTTCCGCCGCGAGCTTGGGATTCCCCGGATTGATGTATCCGAAATAGTCCCCTCGGATCTGTGCGCCGATCCACTCACGGTAGGGGTTTTTGTAGATCGCCGATTGGGGCGGCAGATACCCCTTGACGAAGTTGCAGAACGCCACCCGCTCGGCGGTGCAGTAGGCGTCCTTCCCCTGATATTTCAACCAGGCGCGGGACATATCGTAGGGGGTGAAATCCCGTCCGTACCGCGCGATCACCTCCTGCGCCAGCACCGTATAGTTGGTGTCGTCGTCCGAGGGCATGCCGTCGATCTCGTCCGCATAGACGCGCCCCGAGAAGCCGTATTTATATTTCGCGATCCGCTCCTCGGTCAGATCGGTGCGGTAAATGTAACGGTGCATGGGGTAGTTATCGGTCTCCTTCAGAAAGGGAACCAGCTCGTTGGTGCGGATGCCCTCCACGGACTTGCCCAGCATACAACCGCAGGCGCGCCCCGTCCAGGCTCCGTAAAGCTTCTCCCGCAGAGCGGACCGATCGTAGGGCAAGGACTCAGCCCCGCGCCGTACCCGTTGGATCGATTCCAGCTCCGAGGGCTCTGCATAGGGGTATCCCTCCTTGGGCTCAGCGGTGATCACCGCATCGTACAGCACGTCCCCAAGACGCTTCTTGCGCTCCCCATTGGGAAGACGGGAGACGGCGTCGAACACGTCCTTGTACGCATCCAGATCCAGCCCCTCCTCCACGGACTGCTCATATTCGGTCTGCAGATTGGAGGAATAAAACTCCCAGTTGTGCATGTTCTGATATTGGGGCTTGGGGATCCCCGTGCGGTTCATTTCCTCCACCACGCGGTTATCGTTCCCCATCACCAGAGAATCCAGCGAAACGTCGAAATACTTCGCAATGCGGACCACCTTTTCCAGATCGGGCACCGACCCGCCGCTCTCCCATTTCTGCACCGCCTGCTGAGAAACGTCAAACAACTCGGCAAACTGCGCCTGAGACAGCTTTGCCTGCGTGCGGATCCGATAAATGCAAGTTCCGAATTCCATAACAGCCTCCGAAAGCAATTTGTTTTTCTTTATTATATCACAAATAGCAGGATTTGAACAGAGGGTTTTTCTTGTTATATTAACAACTGCGGGTTGTCAATCCGATCTTATTGCCGCTGCATTTGCCGCAAGAACAGAAAGACCGCCACGACAAGCACTCCGATTCCGTAGCCGAGGACCCACCAAAGATGGGGGAACACCCCCGCAAGATCCCCCGCAATCACGGCGCGCTCCACCTCTACGGCATGCACGAAGGGCAGGGCGTAGGCGATTTTT
>JAFPBP010000177.1 GCA_017424085.1 Clostridia bacterium | reverse complement strand
GTTGACGATCTCAAAGCCGGAATCCTGCTTGACCAGGAAGGTGGAGGATCCGCCCCCGTCCAGATTGATGGCATTGACGGCGCCCAACTCCTTCAGCTTCACGGCAACGTCATACAGGGTCATGCCGTTGGAATGCTCGGGCAGACGGCCGTCCACGATAAACACGATCACGTCCCCCTGGGCGGTGATGCCTGCGGCGGTGCGGGGATGACGGTCAGAGCAGAAGCGCTCCGATGGCCAAACGTCCCCGAATTCCCCGTTCTTCAGGATCCGCTGAAGCCCTGCCACCGCCTCCATCATATTGCCCTTCAGCCAAGGCTCGTGACGGAAGTCCCCGATGACCGGCTCACCGGTCTTGTCCACGCCGAAGAAGGCACGGTCGCTGTCCCCATTGGTGACGACCACGCCCCGCTTGATGACGGGACCCGAGGGATGGTTATCGGCAAACATATCGAAAAAGTCGGCGTTGGTGGCACCCACCACGTTGATCCCCTGCTTGGCAACGCTCTCCGCCTGCCCCGCAACGGTCTGAATGGCGGTGTTGGGAAGCATACCGTCGTCGGCGGTGCCGCAACGGAAGGTCCCCTTACCGTGCTTGACGGTGAAATAGAACCATTTCATGGGAAGCCCGTCCTTGTCCTTGCCCGTAACCTCGGTCCAGGTGACGCCGTCCGCCAGAACGTGCTCCTCCTGCCCCAGAGCGACCACGCCCGTATCGCAGATCTCGTCGATCAGCTCGGATTCCTCGCGGACCGAAGACAGATCCAGCGCAAACTCGGTATAGGCGTATTCCCCCACCTCGGTGAAGAACTTGGACTTGGACCGATTGCGGTAATGCATGGTCACGACCTCGCCCTGCTTGAGCCATTGCTCCCGCAGATAGAACACGTGAACGGCGGCATCGTAGGGCTCGTGGTAGTTATGGGTTTCGGCAACCTGCCAGCCCTTGCCGTTGAGCACGGAATAACGGACGGCGCCGCGGGAACGGACGACCAGCTTATAGACACCGGGATGATCCTTCATGGTATACACAGAATGCCGTACGGCAAAATCGGGACAAAAAACTTCGTTCATGATCGCAAAACCTCCGAAATCGTTTTTTCCTCATTATACAATACTTTCATTAAAATTGCAACGGGAAAACTTTGAACTATTCGGCACAAATGGAGCACAATTCACTTTTCGCCGCCCCGTCGTGCCCCTGCCATGCCAGGGCGCACCCCTCGTGAGGCAGGACCAGCAGCATCTGACCGTACATGCCGCCCTTTCCGTATCCGCCTCGGCTCCCCACGGGGTTGAATTCGTACCCCCGCTCCAGGGTCAGATCGATCCATTCTCGGGACAACAGCCGTTCTCCCTGCCATTCGCCGCCCTTCAGCCACAAGCCGCCCAGCTTTACCGTGTCCCCCGCCCGCAGGTACAGCCCCGTGGCGCCCATGGCGTGCCCTTGGGGGCAGCGGCTCCACGCCACCTCCCCAAAGCCCAGAGGCTCCATGATCCGCTCCCGCAAAAAGAGATCCAAAGGCATTCCCGCCTTTTTCTCCACGGCGCGCCCGATCAGATAGTACGCCCCGTCGGAGTACGACCGTTGGGTATCGGGAGGGCAAAGTAGGGGCTGAGACAGAGCGTAAGACAGATAGTCCCGCCCGAAGACCGAGGGATCCTCCGCATCAATGTCCAGAAATCCCCCCGGCATGCCGCAACGGTGGCGCAGGAGGTGATCCAGCGTCACGTCGCTCCAGCCTTCTGCAGGGGTTGCGCAGACCTCGTTCCCCAAAACCGAAAGGATCTTCTCGTCGGGGGACCATTTCCCCTCGTCGTACAACACCCCCGCCGCCGCCACGCAAAAGGCTTTGGCGATGGAATAGACGTTGGTGCAGCGGTTCCCCTTCTGCAGGGTCTCCTCCTCCACGGTCCCATCCTCGGAAATACGGGCAATGCGATAAATATTCCAGCCGCGATCGCGGATGATCTGAGATAAGGCGGCAAGATCGTTCATGAAAATCCTTCCCTTCGGGTTTTTCTTCATTATACCGCACCCGTGGGGAAATGTCAACCGTCCCCGAGAATTGTTGCGAAAAAAACCCGACCGTGGAAAAAGTTTGAACAAACGAAAAACCGTAAAATTTCCTCTTGACAAATGGAAAAATCGTGGTATAATAAAAGCCTACGGAGCCGAAGAGCGGTTCCGCCAAACATCTGAAGAGTAAAAGCACAGGCGTTTAAGTGTCGATGGGACGGGGAGTTGCCGGTCGGACGAAAGCCGAAGCAAGGGCTGCGGTCTGTGCTTTGCATCCCGCTTCATTCCACAGATAGAGTGTAACATCTCCTACCTGCGCATGATACGGGGAAGGAGGTTTTTTTATGCAAAAAAACAAGAAAAACGTGCTTCTGGGAAGCCTGAAGGTCATGTGTGCCGTGGCGCTTCTGGCGACGATCAGCATCATTTGCGGGAAATTTTTGTCCTTTCCCCAGGACGGAACCTTCCGCTTCTCGGTGGAAAACCTGCCCATCCTGCTGGCGGGCGTGGTCTTCGGACCCGTGGCGGGAGCGGTGACGGGGCTGTTGGCAGACCTGCTGGGCTGCTTTCTGCGAGGCTGGGCGCCTCTGCCGCTGGTGACGGTGGGTGCCGTGGCGGTGGGGCTGACGAGCGGGCTTCTCTACCGCTTCCTTCGTCCCAAGAGCCTTGCCCTTCGCACGGGGATCGCCGTTTTCGGCGCCCACGCGCTGGGGTCGGTGCTGATCAAGACCGTGGGACTTGCCCACGCTTACGGCTCGCCCTTTTTGCCCACGCTGGGCTGGCGCGGGCTGAATTATCTGGTGATCGGCGCGCTGGAATTCCTGCTGCTTTATCTGCTGCTGCGGAACAAAGCCGTATCCAATCAGCTCAACCGATTCCATTGACGGGAGGATCCATATGACCTATCGGCAAGCGGAGGACGCCCTGCGGGGCACCAATCGCCCCTTTTGTAAGCCGGGAACCCAACGGGTGGAGGCGCTTTGCCAGGCGTTGGGAGATCCCCAACGGACCCTTCGGGTGCTTCACGTAACGGGCACCAACGGAAAGGGCTCCTTCTGCGCCATCGTTGATGCCATGCTCTCGGCGGCGGGCTATCGGGTGGGACGCTTCTCCACCCCCGCCCTCTGCGAAATGCGGGAGACGGTAACGGTGAACGGCGAACCCATCCCCGAAGCCGAGTTTGCCGCCCTCGCCCAAGAGCTTCTTGCTCTGAGCGAAAAGCTGCCCGACCCGCCCACGGAATTCGAGATGCTCACGGCGCTGGCGCTGAAGTGGTTTCGCAAAAGCAAATGCGATCTTGTGATCCTCGAATGCGGCATGGGCGGCTTGACCGACGCCACCAACGTGATCGATTCCCCCGTTCTTTCGGTGATCACGGGCGTTTCGGTGGATCACACCTCCTTTTTGGGCGCAACCGTCGCCGAGATCGCCCATCAGAAGGCGGGGATCATCAAGGAGGGGCGCCCCGTGCTTTGGTGCGGCGCCGACCCCGAGGCAGAGGCGGTCATCCGCGCAGAGGCAAAGGCAAAGAACGCCCCCCTGCACACCGTTCCCAAAGAAGGTCTGACCCTGAAATCGTGGGATCTTTCGGGCACGGTCTTTGATTTCAACGGAAAAACCGATCTGTCCCTGTCGCTTCTGGGCTTATATCAGGCGGACAACGCCGCAAACGCCCTCACCGCCGCAGACCTTCTCCGAGCGCAAGGCTGGCGCATCCCCGAATCCGCCCTGCGGGAGGGGCTTCGGACTGTGCGCTGGAAGGGTCGGTTTGAGATCCTGAGCCGATCTCCTCTGATCATCGCCGACGGGGGACACAACCCCGAGGGCATCGCCCGCGCGGCGGAAAGCGTGGAGGCATATTTCCCCCACACGCCCGTTTGTTTCGTGACGGGGATCATGGCGGACAAGGATTACCGCGCCGTCGCCGCCCGTCTGGCGCCCTTGGCGGCAAGGGTCTTCTGTCTGACGCCTCACAATTCCCGAGCCCTGCCCGCCGCAGACTATGCGGAGGTCTTTCGCTCCCTTGGAGTTTCGGCGCAGGCATGCACCGACGGCGCCGACGCCCTGTGCCGTGCCGTGGACGAGGGGCATCCCGTGGTGTGTCTGGGCTCCCTTTACATGTACGCCGAGCTGAAGGATGCCGTTGACCGCCTTCGGAAATAAAAAAAATCCCCTTCCCCCCTTGACAAACGGGGGAAAGTGTGATATAATACAGGAAATTGAATACGAAAACCGATGATTGAGAAGAGTACCCGTTTCGGAAGCTGAAAGAGAGTCGCAGGCGGTGGGATTGCGGCAGGGGATGGCTCGGGGAATGGACTCATGAGGGCGGAGCGAACGGAGACAGAGATCTCTCAGTAGTAGCCGACGGGAGCCGCGCCCGTAAAAAGGCGGAGCATATGCCGGTATGCGTTGTCAGATACAGAGAGTGTATCTTTCTTTTGGCTTCAACTCCAAGTGTATGTTTTTATCGTCACTTGGAGTTTTATTTTTTGGAAAGGAGGGAGTTCCCGTGTCGGTGATCTTTACGTTACGATGGTGTCGATGGCAGGTAAATCGAGAATTCCCATCCACCATTGATTGAAAAAAAGGAGAAAACTTATGAACTTCAACGGCATTGATTTCGATACTTATTTTAAGCATTACCCCGATGAAAACGGCTATTTCGGGCCCTACGGCGGCGCCTACATCCCCGATAATCTGAAGAAAGCCATGCAGGAGATCGACGAGGCGTATCAGACCATCGCTCAGTCCCGCCAGTTCATCAGCGAGCTGCGCCGCATCCGCAAGGAATTCCAGGGCAGACCCACCCCCGTGTCCCATCTGGAGCGGCTGTCCAACAAGCTGGGCAACGTGCAGCTGTACGTGAAGCGTGAGGATCTGAACCACACGGGCGCCCACAAGCTGAACCATTGCATGGGCGAAGCCCTGCTGGCAAAGTTCATGGGCAAGAAGAAGGTCATCGCCGAGACCGGCGCGGGTCAGCACGGGGTTGCCCTTGCCACCGCCGCCGCCTACTTCGGGCTGGAATGCGATATTTACATGGGCAGCGTTGACATCAAAAAGCAAGCCCCCAACGTGGCGCGCATGAAGATCCTGGGCGCAAACGTGGTAGAGGTCACCCACGGCTTGCAGACCCTGAAGGAAGCGGTAGACGCCGCCTTCGACGCCTACAGCAGAGAATACAAGGATTGCATCTACTGCATCGGCTCGGTCCTGGGCCCCCATCCCTTCCCCATGATGGTGCGCGACTTCCAGAGCGTGGTCGGCATCGAGGCACGGGAGCAGTTCGTGGAAATGACGGGTCATCTGCCCGATGCGGTGGTCGCCTGCGTGGGCGGCGGCTCCAATGCGGCAGGCTTCTTCTCGGGATTTTTGAACGACCCCGTGGATATTTACGGCATCGAGCCTCTGGGCAGAGGTCCCAAGCTGGGAGACCACGCCGCCTCCCTGCAGTACGGCACCGAGGGCATCATGCACGGCTTTAAGTCCATCATGCTCATGGATGAAAACGGCGAGCCCGCCCCCGTATACTCGGTAGCAAGCGGTCTGGACTACCCCTCCTCGGGTCCCGAGCACGCCTTCCTGCGTGATCTGGGCAGAGTCAAATACGACGTGATCGACGACGAAGAGACCATCGACGCCTTCTTCACCCTCTCCCGCACGGAAGGGATCATCCCCGCCATCGAATCCTCGCACGCGGTGGCGTACGGCATCAAGCTGGCGCAGAAGATGGGCAAGGGCTCCATCCTCATCAACCTGTCGGGCAGAGGCGACAAGGACATGGACTACGTGCTCGAGCATTACGGCATCCGCTAAACAAATTCAAAACATGCAAAACGGACGGAGATTTCTCTCCGTCCGTTGTTTTGTGTCATGTTATTTGATATTGATCGTAAGATCGTATTCAAAGGTTCTTGCTTTGTCTTCACAGAAGAAAGACAGATAGTACTCTCCTGTTAGGTCTCGATCAATCTTCCAATCATACAGATCTGTTCCCGGGAAAAGGTCTCGAACATCTTTCTCAGTCGCCTCGACGCGTTCAACCGTCAAGGTATCTTCCAAATCTGCAAAAAGCCCATAATTGAAGGTACTGACTCCTGTAAAATATCCACCCTTGGTAATGTAAAACTTCAAAACTTCACTTGTAGGATAATTTCCAAGCATCCGTGTATAAACGATGCAATAGGTACTATCTTTGGGTCCAAGATCGTCAATCACCGAAGTACGGGTGTAAGAGTAGTCCGTAAGAGCATCTTTTCCATAGTACTGTTCCAGAAGATTGCGAGCCATCGTCACCGCCTCTTCCTGTGTAGTATCACCAATAAACCATTCTTGGGGCGCAGAGGTGAAAAAAAGCTGGGTTAGAACACCTGTTTCTCGCTGAACCAAAAGTGAAACATTGAATCCTTGAGAGGTTTTCACTTTGTATAGATCATTCGATGAGGTCTTTCGAATAACCTCGTACGGACTGTCTATTCCTCCGCTATGCGAAGTTTGCTTATACTCTAACGTGAATGCCTCTTCATATTTAGGTAAGGTCAGGGAAATCGCTTGCTTTCCGGAAAGGGCCTCGAACGTGGCAGGTTTCCCTTCACCGCTAAAATGAAATGCTCCTTCAATCAAGGTTACTTTTCCCTGAAGATTAAGTTTGATTTTTTCTTTTGCATCAGAAGAAGCGGAATCGTCAGAGGAAGGGGTTGCATACACCGTGTAATTGTTCTTCACGGGGATTTTATACCCTTGAGACTTCCAATCTACCTTAAAGATCGTGTCAACAAATGGAAATGCGGCTACGATAGATTCTATATCATCAACAGAAGACGAGGTTTTTCCCTCTGAATCGGTGTCTGATGTCGCAGTATCTGCCTCGGTAGATTGTGTAGCGGAATCGGTCGCAGTTGAAGTATCTTCTATTTGCGAATCGGTAGACGCCTGCACCGACGAATCGGTGTCTGTGATCCCCTGCGGCGTACAGGCGCAGAAGAGACCTGAACATAGAGAAAAAACCATTAAGACTGCCAGCAATTTCTTCATATTTCAAACCTTCTTTCTTGTGTTTTATCTCGGTATGATATGGGTGCTTTTTTGCTTACATGGGGGCTCCAAGATATTGGAACTTATTGCCTCTCATGTAAAGAGGATATTCGTCATAAGTGGTGTAAGAACTTTCTTGGTTTTCTCTTGCTTTAATGTCACAATACCTATCTGCAAAAGCGATTGCTTCTTGAATGTTACATTTTTCATCGAGAGTCGCCACATGATTCTTAAAATCATTACTATCTCC
>JAFPBP010000176.1 GCA_017424085.1 Clostridia bacterium | reverse complement strand
CCGTAAAAAAACAGCGTGCGGAGCATTCCGTACGCTGTTTTGCACTTGACAAACGATTCAAAACATGATATCATTATAACAACTTATCGTATGACAGGAGTTCTCTATGAAGCCGCAGTACAGAATTGCCATGATCGTGGATATCCCCGAAACCGATAAATTGTATAAAACCATGTGCCTCTGCTACGGAAAAGAGTGCATACGATTCTCTTATCAACCCAAGGACGTATTCGGCTTTCTTTCGGAATTCAAGCCCCACGTGCTGATCATAGATCCGATTTTGTTTGAAGAATGCGGAGTAAAGGTGTCAGACGTTGCAGGGTATCGGAACAATTTCAAATACCGTTTGGCATTCCTTTCCAACCGACCTCTGTCCGAGGAGGACAGAGCCCGTCTTGACCGCTTTCATCCCATAAGATGCTATTACGGGACCTCCAATTATTTTGCGATCGCAACAGAGGTTCCCAAAATGATCCGAAAGCCTTTTACAGCGCGAAAGGAACCTCTGAAAGCAAAAACGTATGAAAACCTTGACGCGATCTTTCGGGAATGCGGATTTCGATGCAACATGAAAGGATATCAATATCTTCTTGACGCACTGGTAATTCTGTATTTCTACCCGGACCTGCACGTTCTGTTCGGATCTGCGAAGATCTATAAACGTCTTGCGGAAAAATACAACACGTCCCCGCGGCTGGTCGAACGAGCCATGCTTCGTTTCATTGAATCATCGCTGACCTATCCCGTGGAGCAAGCGTTCCGTGAACGGTTGAAGATTGCGGATCATTATCAATTCTTTCCCGTCACATTCCGAAACTTTGCAGAGATCGTCAATACATATTATACGATCGAGTTCGGAAACCCCGCGAAGATCCTGCGCGGACCCCGCCGTTAACAGATTTCCCTCAATTTGTCCTTCAGACTGCATAGGATCTTTTTTTCAAGTCGTGAGATATACGATTGGGATATCCCCAAAAGATCCGCAACCTCCTTTTGCGTATAAGGACGGTTGCCCGTAAATCCGTACCGCAATTCAATAATCTTCCGTGAACGGGGCGATAATCGGCTGACTTCTGCTTTGAGAAGCGCCGCTTCATCCTCCCGTTCAATTTCTGTTCCGACCTCATCGCCCCCGCTATCCAGAATATCACTGAGGATCAACTCGTTTCCGTCCCAATCTACGTTAAGCGGCTCTTCAATGGAAACCTCGTTCCGAAGATTCCCCGTTTTCCGCAGAAACATCAGAATTTCATTTTCAATGCATCGGGATGCATACGTGGCAAGCTTGATATTCTTTCCGGGGCAGTATGTATTCACAGCCTTGATCAATCCGATGGTTCCGATGGAAATCAAATCCTCGATGGAGCAAGACAACACCGAGACCTCAAATTTGCGGGCAATATACACAACAAGTCGCAAATTGTGCGAAATCAACGTGTCTCGCGCCGCCGTATCCCCTGTAATCAATCGAGACACGTAGTCCTGCTCCTCGTCCGCCGACAGGGGCGGAGGTAAAACCTCGCTTCCGTTAATATAAAAGACTCCACTTTCATCAAAGGTCAGAAGCTTCCAAAAACGAATTATTCTTCCAAATTGTATCAATAGGTTCACAGCAAGCGCCTCCTCGTACTAATTCGATTCCAATTACCCCCTCAAAACGCCCCCTTTGCTCCAGACACCGCGGCGTCACGGCAAGGACCGCCTTATGGGGAACATCATTGACCCTGAAGTCTTCCGGAACAAACCCTGCCAGCATTTCCCCGTCGCCCGCTACCGTCCGTACAGGAAGCATCCGCACGTTTTTTCCAAAAAATTCAGAGAATTCACAACTCATGGGATACGGTAGCGTTTCTCCGAATACACGGCGCAACATATCATATTCCACAACAACCACGGGAACGCCCGAAATGGGATCGCGCAACAGATTTCCGCTGTCCACAAGACAACGAAAGGTACCGTAATGCCCTCCGTAAGTCAAAGAACACGTAACAAATCCGCGCCGACCATGCCGATGTCGCAATACCCGCAAGGCACAAGCTCCGCCAAGAAACACAAAAATCAAGCTCAAAACACACGGGAAAAACCCCAAAAGAAGATAGATTCCATCCGCAAAACCTGAGGCAGAAACTGAAAAAAGAAGCTCGGAGATCACAATGTAAGCACCGCAATAAGCAATAAGAACCACAAATGCGGTTATGACGTTCCGAAGCGTTCCGAGCAACCGCTTTCCCTGCAAGGCAACTGCGTAGAACACAATCCCAACGAAAACCAAGGGGAAAACCGAGATGGCGGGAATGCAATACAGTGCGGATCCCGTGGCGGAGACTGCAACAGCAAGCAGATATCGTCCTTTTCGAAGGGGAAGATCACACAGCTGCAGGGCAAGATACAGAACCCCGCCATGGATCAGCGCCCCCAAAAGAAACGCCAGATCGGGATATACGATCAATGCCTCACCCCCATGCGTTCATTATATCGCGTTTGGGCAAAAATTTCTGTCAAAAAAAGGACGGTCTCACAAAAGAGACCGTCGACTTTTTTCTCGGATTCAATTTTACTTCGCGTATTCGATGGCACGATTCTCACGGATCACGTGGACCTTGATCTGACCGGGATATTCCAATTCGCTCTCAATGCGCTTTGCAATATCGCGGGCAAGGATGATCATATCGTCGTCGGTGATGTCCTCGGGACGAACCATCACGCGGATCTCTCGACCCGCCTGGATCGCATAGGTGCGCTCAACGCCCTTGAAGTCATTGGCAATGGATTCCAGCTTTTCAAGACGCTTGATATAGTTCTCGATATCCTCGCGACGGGCACCGGGACGGGCTGCGGAAATGGCATCCGCCGCCTGAACGATGGCAGCAAGAATGGTACGAGCCTCCACGTCGCCGTGATGCGCCTCAATGGCGTGAACGATGTTTTCATGCTCCTTGTACTTACGGGCAAGATCGACACCAATGGAGATGTGGGAGCCTTCCGTCTCCTGATCCACCGATTTGCCGATATCATGCAGAAGACCTGCACGCTTTGCGGCTGCAACGTCAACCTTCAGTTCTCCTGCAAGGATGCCCGACAGGTGAGCAACCTCGATGGAGTGATTCAGAACGTTCTGACCAAAGGAGGTACGGTAATGCAAGCGACCCAAAAGCTTGACCAGCTCGGGGTGAATGCCGTGAACGTTGGTTTCAAAGATGGCACGTTCGCCTTCCTTCTTTATAACCTGATCCACTTCCTTGCGTGCCTTTTCCACCATGTCGCCTACGCGGGTGGGATGAATTCTGCCGTCCTGGATCAAGCGCTCCAGAGCGATGCGGGCAACCTCGCGGCGCACCATATCAAAGCTGGAGAGGGTGATGGTTTCGGGGGTATCGTCGATGATCAGATCAACGCCCGTCAGATTCTCCAATGCACGGATGTTGCGGCCTTCACGTCCGATGATGCGACCCTTCATTTCATCGTTGGGCAGGGAGACCACCGAAACGGTGGCTTCGGACACATGATCGGATGCGCACTTCTGAATGGCGCGGGTAATCAGCTCTTTCGCCTGATTTTCCGCCTCTTCTCTGGTGCGAGTCTCCATATCCTTGATCATAGCCGCAGACTCATGCTTCAGATCGTTCTGCAGGGTTTCAAGGAGGTATGCGCGCGCCTGATCGGCGGTCATGGAAGAAATCTGCTCCAGCATCTTGCGCTGTTGCTCAATGATCTCGATCTTCTGGACCTCCAGGGCTTCCGCCTTTTTCATCTGGCGGTCAAGATTTTCTTCCTTGGCGGCATAAGACGCCTCGCGCTTATCCAGAAGTTCTTCCTTCTGAACCAGGCGCTTCTCCATGCGCTGCAGCTCGCCGCGGCGATCACGGATCTCTTTTTCGGCTTCGGTACGGCTGCGATGGATATCCTCCTTCGCTTCCAAGAGGGTTTCTTTCGATTTGGTTTCAGCGGTTTTCATTGCATCGTTAATGATGTTTCTGGCCTTTTCTTCGGCAGAGCCGATAGCAGCCTCACCGATCTTCTTTCGGTAAGCAATGCCAACAAAGAATCCGACCACGACAGCTATCACAACGGCAACGGCCGCAAAAACGACTGTAAGAATGGGGGGAATGGGAATCAGCCTCCTAACATTAGGTTATGTGTATAGAAAATTCGCTAAAATTAACATATACATATCTATAATATAATATTTCCGACCATTTGTCAATATTTTTCCGAATAAAATCCATCTTTTGTCACAATCGGCACAATTACGCTTCGATTTTGTTCCGAAAAATTACGATTCATTCAGTAAAAGGTCTTGCAATTCAAAGAAAAGTATGCTATAATATAATTAAGAAATCAATCACACAACAACGAAACTGTTTTACGGGAGATGATTCTGATGAAAGAAAGAACGAGAGAGCAAAAAAGATTTCGCAAGGAGAAGATCGTGGATCTGATCTTCGTCCTTATTGCCGTCGTCTTTTTGGCTGTTATGATCTTTCTGCTGAGCGAATACAACCAGCTTCGGGAGGTCAACGAAGCCCGCCCTGCGGAATATCAACAGATCATGGACGAATTCACCGACGTTAAAAACCGTAAAAACACGCTTGAATCCAGAATCGAAACCATTCGTCAGGAGATCGAAGACATGAACAAAAAGATCTCCCAGCTGACCGATTAAGGAGGTGCCGTATGAGATTTGCAAGTGTGTGCTCCGCTTTCATCACAGCGCTCCTCTCTCTCCTGCTCCTGTTCGGATGCATAAAGGAAAAGAACACCATGGACAACATGGGGAATTTCGAAGACGTTCGAACCAAGATCGAGGAGTTCAACGAGGATATCACCGAATTGGAGTCCGAGCTGGCTTCTCTGACAGAGGACCGTGCAGAGGTTGCAGAGAAATTGCGCGTTGCGGAAAAGCGTGCGGGATACAAAAAGAACCCCACGGCGTTCCTCACCTTTGACGAAGGCTTCACCTCCGTTACCGTTTCGGTTGTCAACCAACTGAACGAAGCAGGGGTTAAGGCAACGTTTTTCGTGATCGGCAAGAACCTTGCCAACAATACCGAAATGCAGGAGGCGCTCAAGGCTGCCTCCGATGCGGGACATGCTATCGGGATCCGATCCTATTCGGGCGACATGTCCGAGATCTATAAAAACGAAACTGCGTACTTTGAGGATCTTTATAAATGCAGAGATCTGATCAAGCAGATCACGGGGAAGGATGCGGTTTTGGTTCGGATGCCCGGAGGCTCTGCCACGGCGGAATATCGATTCAAAAAGAACACGGGAAGCAACGATTGCTTTAAGGCAGTTCTTGCCCGTCTGATTGCGGAAGGCTTTATCGTGAATGACTGGACTGTCGACACAGGTGATGCCACCGTCTCGAACGTAGATACCATTGTCAGCAACACCCTGAAAAAGGCGCAGACCCCGCTCAAAAACGAATCGAAAACCTGCGTCATCCTTTTCACAAACAACAATCGGACGACAAAGGCGCTCCCCTCCATTATTGAGGGGCTGAAAACTCTCGGGTATGCGTTTGAGACGATGCCCGTGGAATTCGCCATTGTCAGACAGAGATGAGGAAGCGTATGTACAAGCCCGAACAGCAAAATGAAAACAAGGAAACGTTCCTGCGTCTGCTTCGCTCGGTGGACCGCAAGGGAATTGAAAATCTGATCGATTATCTTGAAACGAAAACCGATTTCTTTACAGCGCCCGCCTCCACCCGCTACCATAACAACTGTCTGGGGGGCTTACTCGCCCATACGCTGAACGTATACGAGAATTTCAAGGCGCAGCTTCAGCTTCGTGAAATTGATCTTCCCGAAGAGAGCATCATCTTGACTTCTCTTCTCCACGATATCTGCAAATGCAATTACTACGTTCTCGAGCAACGGAATCGGAAGGTGAACGGGAAGTGGGAGCAGTATGACGTCTGGTCCAACACAAAAGCCGTCTCTCCCCCGCTCCCCCATTCCTACCGATCCATTCGCATGATCGGAACGTTTCTGCGCCTGACCCCCTCGGAGGAATTGTGCATCTACTATCACATGGGTCCTTACGGAGGTGAAGATTACGAATACCGCAATCTTCTGCAAAAAGTAAACACAGACTATCCCGAGACCCTGTTGTTTTACATTGCAGACCTCTCCGCAACCTATCTTGACGAGGTCATGTACGAATAATTACTCACCGCTTCATAATTTCGCTACAATTATGTTACACTTTTGGCATTGACAAATGATGTTTTTTGTAGTATAATATTCAAGCCGATTGAATGAAGCGGCACCTATGGCGGAATAGCTCAGTTGGCTAGAGCATACGGTTCATACCCGTACGGTCGCCGGTTCAAATCCAGCTTCCGCTACCATACGGCCCGTTGGTCAAGTGGTTAAGACACGGCCCTTTCACGGCTGTAACAGGAGTTCGACTCTCCTACGGGTCACCACAAAGTTAAAATCCGAACCGCACGGTTCGGATTTTTGCTTATATCCTCAAATTTATCACGTATCAGAGGCGTAACCATGAACAATTATATTAATGAATTCAAAAAATTCATCAACCGCGGAAACGTGGTGGATATGGCAGTCGGTATCATCGTCGGCAGCTCGTTTACCGCCGTCGTCAATGCTCTGAGTAACAACGTACTGAAGCCCATCGTAAATTACCTTTTGGCGCTGGTGCTCAACGCCGATTCCGCGCAGGAGCTATACACGTTTCTGAAGGTTGTGCGCGCGGACGTGCTCAACGAAGCGGGCGAGGTTATCGGTCAGAAAATTGACCTCACAAAATCGATCTATATTGATTGGGGCGCGCTGATCAACGCCATCGTAAGCTTTTTTCTGATCGCATGCGTGCTGTTCACCATCGTAAAGATCATCAATCGAATCCGTGAGGAGCATAAGGATTTTACGGAGAAGCTGGCAAAACAAACCCTGAGCCGTGACGATCGCCGAGAACTGAAGAAACGGGGGATCAATCCCGCAAACAAGGCTGCCGTACGGGAATTTCTTGCGGAAAAAGCCCGCATTGCAGAGGAAAAGAAGGCAAAAGAAGCAGCCGAAGCTGAAGAAAAAGCAAGACTGGAACGAGAACAGAACCCCACAACGGAGGATCTGTTGAAGAAAATTCTCGCAGTGATATCCAAGGAAGGATAAATATTTACACAAAAAAGCACAGATTACGGTCAAAAAAACTCTTGACTTAGAGAGAAAAACATGGTATAATGACCGCATATGGTAAGTTTTGCTGTAAACAAACGATAATAGGAGTGTTACTATGAAGTGCAAGGTTTGTAATTCCGAGCTGAACGAAGGGCAAGCATTTTGTCCTTACTGCGGAACGAAGGTCGAAGCTCCCGTGGAACAGTCTGCACCCGCAGAAGTGATTACGATCAACGGAGAAGCACCCAAGAGTGAAACAACAGGAGCCGACAAATGCGCATTGATCGGTTTCATTGTCGGTATTGCGTCTCTGGTTTGCTGCTGCATCGGGGTTCCTGCAGGAATCGTCGGCATCATCCTCTCCGCAAAAGGTCTGAAATCCAATCGCAAGGGATTTGCCATTCCCGGATTGATCCTTTCGATTCTTGCCGTTATTTACGGCTTTTCCTTCTGGATCGGATTCGCTCAGGGAATCGTCCAAGGGTTTGCCGGTGGCGATTTCGACATGGATTATGAATTCATGAGCATGATCATCAATAATCTCCCCTTTTAACTTGAATAGGAGTTCACCACTATGAAGAGAATTTTTGCAATTCTTCTGGCACTGACCCTGACCCTTGCTCTCTGCGCATGCACCCCCGACAACGGCGGGACCGATACGAATATCGGATCGATTCCCAATGAGGAACTGATCGGCAACGGAATCCTGAGCAATTTCGATCTGGAAGACGACATGGACGCTTCCGCCATTCAGATCACCCTTGCGGACAACGCAAGCAAGGCGAACGGTGAAGGCGTTTCGGTTTCCGGTAACGTAGTCACCATTTCCGCAGAAGGAACCTACGTTGCAACGGGCACCCTGTCCGACGGACAGATCATCATTGCAGCGGCAAAAACCGCAAAGATCCGCCTGATCCTCAACGCGGTCTCCATCACCAGCAAATCCTCCGCGCCCTTGTATGTTTCCAGCGCCGATAAGGTTGTCATCACCTTGGCGGAAGGCACGGAAAACAAGCTCTCCGATAAAAACGTCGTTCATTCCGGAAGCGATGCTGACGCCTCTGCAATCAACGCATGCCTCTTCGCACGGGACGACATGACCATCAACGGTAAGGGTAAGCTGACCATCGAAGCCTCCGCAAACGGCATCGAGGGGAAAAATGATATCCGCATTTGCGGCGGCGAATATACCATCAGCGCCGTAAACAACGGAATCAAGGGTAAGGATACCCTCGTTATTGCTGCAGGAACGGTCAACGTCACCGCAGGCAAGGACGGGCTGAAGTCCGATAACGAAACCGAAGCCGATCGCGGCGTTGTCACCATCGTGGGCGGAACCGTAAATATCAGTGCAAGAGATGACGGCATTCAAGCCGTAACCGACGTTACCATTTCCGGAGGATCGGTCACCATCGTTGCGGCAGACAGCAAGATCAACTGCGACGGTACCCAGCACATTTCGGACGGCTGCGTAAAATAATCACATAAATAAATATTTGCCCGAGGAGCATCACTCTTCGGGCAATTTTTTATGCATAATTCAATTATTGATCGGCGGGATAAACAATTCCGACCTGTGCTCGGAGCTGATCCAGAATTCGGAACGCGGTTAAAATACGTTCCTCGTCCTGAATTCCGCCGCACATCATCAAATCCGCAAAGGCATCGCATTCATACAACATATCTTCCTCTGCCGTTTCGGGAGCAAAAACCCTCCGTTTGCCCGACAAAAGAGCAAGCTCCACTATTCGCGGGGAGGAGATCGCATCGACAAAAATCGTGCCTTTTTCGCCTTGGATCTCAGCGCCGCGAGCCCCTTCGGACACCTTGGAGTAGTTCAGAGTTACCATAAAATCATCGTAAGTCAGAATTGCAGCCCCAAGACCGTCTACACCTCCGGGGACAAGAATTCCCGACCCGGTTACCGATTTCGGCTCCCCGAACAGCTCCAATACGGGATAAAGGCAGTAGACCCCAAGATCCAGCAAGGCTCCATTGGAGAACTCCGCACGGAAGGTATTCACGTCTTCCCCGCGCATATGAGCATCATAGCGGGTTGAATATTTGCAGAAATCAAAACGCGCATTTCTAATTCTTCCGATTTGCGGCAGCAATTCCCGCATCAAACGGTATGCAGGCATCCATTTTGATTTATACGCTTCTGCGAAAGCGGCTTTGTTGCGTTTTGCGCTTTCCAACATGGAAACAATCTCTTTCTCGTTGGAGCCCAAGGGCTTTTCGCACAATACGGGAATTCCCCGCTCCAAAAAGAACCTTGACTGAGCGCAATGCAAGGAATTGGGAGATGCAATGTAAATCGCATCCGAGCATTCAGCCAGCTCATCCAGGGTCGTGCACACCTGTGATATCCCGTATTTCTTCGCAAATTCCAACCCCTTCGCCCGAGAGCGGGAGTAGATCGCCCAAGGAGTCGTCTTGGGGCATTTGGTCAACGCCTTCGCCATTTTGGTCGAGATCTCCGAGGTCCCGATCAACCCGAAACGTATCATATTCATTCCGTCCTTCCACATCAATTTCCTGCAATGCACTTTCGCATCGCGCCGATCTTGCCCAGCTTCTCGATAACCACAAAAGAGATATCGAAATGATTGCAAACGCAAAAATCTGTCCCCACAAAGGAACGCCGAGTAAGGCAAAGAGCAATCCCACGTCTCCCCCGACCGAAAGCCAAAGGATCCGATAACTGAGAAAAAACAGCTCCGCGAACGAAAACAGCGCAACGATACAGAGCCAAGACAAGGGTAAATTCTCGGTCAAAAGCTCCACGCAGATCATCTCCTTTCAAAACAAGCCTATGCTCGTCCGAAGAAGAATATGCAAACAGTATAACACACTTTCTCCCGATTGTCAAGAGCCCTCAGCAAAGCATAAAATGAAGTGAGCCCATGGGCTACATTCGTTGAAAAAGAGTGATCGATCATGAGAAAAAGGTGCATTGCGGTCCGCTCCGTTACCTACGCACAAAAGGCAGTTGAAGTTTTGCAAAAATATGACATCCACGGCACCGTTCAGCGTAATTCCGTGCGAAGCGCAGACGGCTGCGGCTGGTGCGTTGCGGTCCCCTTTACCCAATCGGAAACGGCATACGGGTTACTGCTGCGCAACGGTGTCAAGGTGACGGGAGAATTTTATGATCTATCTTGACAACGCCGCGTCCTCCCACCCGAAGCCGCCCGAGGTGATCCGCGCCGTGGAGCGTCAGCTGCGCAGAAACGGCGCAAATCCGGGTCGGAGCGGGCACCGATTATCCGCAGAAGGGGCGCGGGTCATTTACGATGCCCGACGCATTCTCGCCGACGGCTTCGGGACCGATTCAGAGCTTGTTATTTTTACAAGCAACACCACGGACGCAATCAATCGTGCATTGAAAGGTGTTCTTAACGCAGGAGACCACGTCGTGATCTCAGATCTTGAGCATAATTCCGTATTACGCCCGCTCAAGGCTATGGAACCCCTCGGAGTTACCTTCTCCGTCGCTCAGACGAAATCAAACGACGAAGAAGCATTGCATTCCTTCCAAGAGGCGATTCGCCCCAATACGCGACTGATATTCTGCACACATGCATCCAACGTGACGGGACGGATTCTTCCGATCCGACAAATCGCCGACCTTTGCCGCGAGCGGGGAATCCTGTTTGGCGTAGACGGCGCACAGACCGCCGGACTCGAGGACATCGACCTGAAACGGGACGGCATCGATCTGCTGTGCATTCCGGGGCACAAATCGCTCCTGGGTCCCCAAGGAACGGGGGCGTTGCTTCTCGGGTCTCCGCTGGAACTCACAACCATGACCCAGGGCGGCACAGGGACGGAGTCTCTGTCCGAATACCAACCCTCTCTACTGCCGGATGCCCACGAAAGCGGAACGATGAACACTCCGGGAATTGCGGGGCTTGCGGCAGGCACACGCTTTGCAATGGAGCACAGAGACGCCATCCGCAGCCACGAAGCAGAACTGCGTGCCATGTTTTGCGAGGAGTTAAAATCCGTATCGGGATTTCGGTTGGTTACCGTGGGGGAATCCTTTGTTCCAACCCTTTCACTCATTCCGGAATCGGTGCATTCCGAGGCTGTGACACAATATCTGGACCGATGCGGGATCTGCACACGGGGCGGGTATCATTGCTCTGCACTGGCACATCGGACGTTGAAAACCGAGGAGTGCGGAACGGTTCGGATCAGCTTCGGATACCGAAACACCGAAGAAGACGTGGAAGAATGTATTAAATATTTGAAAAAATATTTAAATAATAGCGGAAGGGCTTGATTTTTCCGCGAATTGTTGGTAAAATGAAATAGATATATTATAGATTTATATACGGGCATGCAAACAGCAGCCCGTTCACATAAAACAAGGGAGGTCGAAACGATATGCTTGAATTTTTTCAAAGCATCGGAGAATTTATTTCGAACACCGCCGCAAACTTCATCTGGCAGGATTTTCTCGACATCATCTTCGTTGCCGTCATCATCTATTACGTGCTGAAGTTCATCCGTGACACACGGGCGGCGCAGCTGATGAAGGGCATCGTAGCGCTTTTGATCCTGTTCCAGATCGCAAAAGCCCTGGAGCTGCAGGCGACCTCCTATTTGCTGAACAGTACCCTTGAATTCGGGCTGTTGGCAATCATTATCGTTTTCCAACCCGAATTGCGTACCCTTCTGGAGCGCATCGGGCGCACCAGCGGAAAAGGAACGAACCTCTTTATCTCCTCGGAGCGAAAGGTATCCGAGGTGGAGGTTGCGGATCTGATCAAAAATATCGTTGACGCAGTCTCAAACATGTCCGCAACAAAAACGGGGGCGTTGATCGTCCTGGAGCGTTCCACGAAGCTGGGCGAGGTGATCAACACGGGGACAAAGGTTGACGCCGCCGTTATCTGCGACGTGATCCTGAATATCTTTTACCCGAAAGCTCCCCTCCACGACGGAGCGGTAATCATTCGCAACGGTCGCATCAATGCGGCAGGATGCTTCCTCCCCTTGACAACAAAGACATTCGACAGCGAGCTTGGGACCCGCCACCGTGCCGGCATCGGCGTCAGCGAAATTTCCGACGCCGTGGTTATCCTCGTTTCGGAGGAAACGGGAATCATCTCCGTTGCAATGGAAGGAAATCTCCAACGACGTCTTTCACCCGATGCATTGCGGGCATTACTGAAGAAAGAGCTCGGGACCGAAGAAAAGGTGAAAAAGGATCCTCTTGCAAATCTTTGGAAAGGACGGGGTAAGCAGGAATGAAGCAGAAAAAAAGCTTTTCCGAATTTCTTGGAGATATCGTT
>JAFPBP010000175.1 GCA_017424085.1 Clostridia bacterium | reverse complement strand
CCCGTGCAGTTGACCGAAAGCGGTACGTCCTTGCGGGCAAAATCGTTGGGTCCCACGTTGGGGATGCAGGAATAGGATTGATGTTCCACGGGCGCTCCTTTCGGTTTGTTAAAAAAAAGTCGGAAAAGCGTGTTGAAAATTCCGCATCTATAGTATATAATAAAACAAGACGTATGTCAAGAAGCTTTTTCGTTTTTTTCGGAAATTGTTATGAATCGGGAGGATTTTGCATGAAACTCGGATGTATGGTACATTTGGAGGGGCGCCTTGCCCAGGTCAGTCTGGAGGAGCAGTTTGCCCGCCTGAAGGAATTCGGGATCCCCACCTGCCAGTTGAATTGCTGGAAGCCCGAGCTGTTTACCGATGAAAAAGCGGAGGAGATCAAGACCCTTTCCGCCAAATACGGCATTGAAATTTCCGCTTTGTGGTGCGGCTGGTCGGGTCCCTGCACCTGGAATTTTTACGACGGACAGACCTCTCTCGGTCTGGTTCCCGCCGCCTATCGCTATCAGCGGATGCAGGAGCTGATGAAGGGGGCGTTGTTTGCCGAAAAGATCGGCGTGACCGACGTGATCACCCATTGCGGTTATTTGCCCGAAAACCCCGTCTCCACCGAATACGCCGAAATCATTACCGCTCTCAAATCTGTGGTGAAATTCTATCGCGAGCACGGGCGCTGGTTCCTGTTTGAAACGGGGCAGGAGACCCCCGTTACGCTGCTTCGGGTCATTACCGATCTGGGCATCGAAAACCTGGGCGTTAATCTGGACCCCGCCAACCTGATCCTGTACGGCAAGGGCAATCCCGTGGATGCGCTGGACGTGATCGGGCAATACGTTCGCAACGTGCACGGCAAGGACGGACTGTATCCCACCGACCCCCGCCGTCTGGGCAGAGAGGTCCCCATGGGGGAAGGTAAGGTCAATTATCCCGCCTTCATCAAGCGTCTTGCCGAGATCGGCTACGACGGACCCATCACCATCGAACGGGAAATCACGGGCGAACAGCAGACCGCCGATATCAAAATGGCGTGCGAGCTTCTGACCCGCCTGTTTGCCGAAAATAACGCGCTTTGATTTTCTTTTGAATCAACCTACGGAGGCGTCTTATGAGCCTGCAAAAAAAGATCGCTCCCTCTCTGATGTGTGCGGATTTTCTCCGCTTGGGGGAGGAGCTGAAGGTTCTGGAGTCCTGCGGAATCGAATACCTTCACGTTGACGTGATGGACGGCGTCTTCGTCCCCAATTATACCTTGGGTACCGACTTTGTCAAAAAGGTCCGCGCCGCAACCTCCATCCCATTGGACCTCCATCTGATGATCTCGGATCCCGAAGGCAAGCCGGATTGGTTTGATTTCGGGGAAGGGGATTACGTGAGTGTGCACGTCGAGGCATGCCGCCATTTGCAGCGGGTACTGGCGTCGATTCGCGCAAGAGGCGCCAAGGCAATGGTTGCCCTGAACCCCGCAACACCTCTTTCGGTGTTGGACGAGGTCCTTCCCGACGTGGACGGGGTTCTTGTGATGACCGTCAATCCGGGCTTTGCGGGGCAAAAGCTGATTCCGCAGACCTTGGATAAGATCCGCCGTCTGCGCGCTCTTCTGGATCAGCGGGGCTACGGTCACGTGGAGATCGAGTGCGACGGAAACGTCAGCTTTGACAATGCCCGCCTGATGAGCGACGCGGGCGCCAATATCTTCGTGGGCGGCACCTCCTCGGTCTATCATCGGGATGCCTCCACCGAGGAAAACATCAACAAACTTCGCATTGCCATACAGTAAGGACTGAACTTATGAACGAAACTTCTCACCCCCCCGTCCCCGAGGGCGTCAGGCCCCGTCATGCGGCAAAGCATTGTCGGCGCCGTCGCCGTCGGATCTGGATTCCCATTCTGGCGGTGTTCCTGTCTCTGATTCTGACGCTTGGAATCGTGGCGGCGTGGGGCTATACCTGGATTCGTACCAACGTGGTATACCAGAAGATCCCCATTTCCACCGATCGGGAAGAGCTGGGTATCACCCGTGAAGAGGAAGAGACCCCCAAGGAGATCGTTAATATCGCCCTGTTCGGGGTGGACTCCCGTGCCGATGAATCCACGGGCTTGTCCGACGTGATCATGATCATCTCGCTGGATTCCATCCACAACAATATCAAGCTTGTCTCGATCATGCGGGACAGCCTGGTGAAGGTGGACGGTCACGGCTATCAGAAGATCAACGCTGCCTATATTTTCGGTGGCGCTCAATTGGCGGTCAAGACTCTGAATCAAACCTTTAATCTGAACATTACCGATTATGCCACCGTGGATTTCGCGGGCATGGCGGAGATCATCGACGCCATGGGCGGCGTGGAGATCGAGCTGACCAAGAAGGAGGTCTCTCATTGCAACAGCTGTATTGCGGAGGTTGCAAATTCTCTCGGAGTGAAGCCCGTGTATCTGACCAAATCGGGCAAACAGATGGTCAACGGGATGCAGGCGGTTGGATATGCCCGCATCCGTAAGGTTCCCACCATCAACGGGACCCGCGATGACTTTGGGCGCACCGAGCGTCAGCGGATCGTGCTGGAGCAGCTGTTCAACCGTGCCCTGTCTCTGAAGCTGACCCAATATCCCGCATTGATCCAGACCATGCTCCCCTACGTGACTACCTCGTTGGAGTATAGTGAGATCTATTCGCTGGCGCAGATCCTTCTGACCGACGGTATTACCATGAAGCAGGGGCGTATTCCCGCCTCGGGAACGGTCATCGACAGCAGCTATTACGTGAAAAAGCTGGGGTCCTGCGTCTATTACGATCTGGAATATGCGGCGGATCTTTTGGATGCCTTCCTGTTTAAGGACATTACCTTCGAGGAATATATGGACGAAAACGGGATTCGTAAGAACGATTGGTACGGCGGCTCCGGCTCGTCTACCTCCACCTCTACGTCTACGTCCACGAATACGTCCACCTCCACGAATACGACCACGAACACCGGAACCACCACCGATACGAGTGCGAATACAAATACGAATACAAATACGAATACGAGCACGAGCACGAATACAAGCACTTCCACCGATACGGGAACGGTTGACACCTCCGTCAGCACCGATACTACTGTGACGACCGATACCGATTCGGGTACCTCCGATACGGGAACGCCCACCGATACCGATCTGCCCGTGGGGTCCACCGACGTTTCCACCGATACGATCACCGACGTGACCGATACGACCGATTCCTCGGAGACCACCGATTCGGAAATCGTCACCGATACGACCTGTGACGGTACCTCCTCCGAGACCGATACCGCCGCGGGCTCCACCGATTCGTCCGTGTCTACCGATTCGTCCGTGTCTACCGATTCGCAGGAAACGACCGATCCTACTTCCGAGCCGTCGGACTCTTCCGAGGTGACCTCATCCACCGATGCGGGCTCCACAAGCCCTGCCACCGATTCGGATGTGACCACCGATTCGGGGACCCCCTCCGAGACCGATTCGATGACCGATACGGAAACGGACGCAGCGTGATTTCATGCGGAGAGATTTCTGTTGAGATCTCTCCGCTTTTTTGCGTTTTTTCGCCAATGTGCGTATTTTTTTACATTTCCCCCCTTGCAACTGCAGGGGAATTGTGGTATAATAATACATTATACAGAGTAGCCGCGACGGTTTTTGTCGCATAAAAGGAAGGATACGAGTTTTATGGATATTGCAATCATCGGATTTGGAGTGGTGGGAAGCGGCGCTTACGAAACCATTCTGGACGGGAAAACCTCCTTGCGGGTCAAGCGCATTCTGGACCTTGCCGTGCGCCCCGGAATGGAAGACGTGATGACTACCGATTACAATGAGATCCTCAACGATCCTTCGATCTCCGTGGTTGCGGAGTCCATCGGCGGCTTGCATCCTGCCCGCGAGTTCGTGCTTCGGGCGTTGCAGGCGAAAAAGCACGTAGTCAGTGCAAACAAGCTTCTTTTGGCGACCTGCTTCCGTGAACTGATGGAGGCTGCCGCCGAGAACGGCGTGACCCTCCGCTTCACTCCCGCCGCAGGGGGCGGGATCCCCTGGCTGTCGTCTCTGCGCCGTACCGCACGGGGCGGAAGAATTACCGCAACCGAGGGAATTCTCAACGGGACTACCAACTTCATTCTGGATAAAATGGCGCGGGAAAACGCCGATTTTGACGAGGTCCTGCGGGAAGCGCAGGCGCTGGGCTATGCGGAGCGTGATCCGTCTGCCGATATCGACGGGCTGGACGTGCGCTACAAGACCGCCCTGTCCTGCAACGTGGCAACGGGTCTGACCTCCGACCCCGAGAAGGTGGCGACCCTGGGCATTCGCCACATCCGTGCCTGCGATTTCGCCTGGATGAGCGCCCGCTCGCTCACCTGTAAGTTGTTCGGCTCTTTCCGTCTGCACGAGGACGGAACCGTTTCCCTCTTCGTTCAGCCCACCATCGTTCCGACGGCGTCTCTGCCTGCGGCGGTGCAGAAGAACTACAACCTCATCTCTCTGACGGGAGATCGGGTTGGAACTCTGTCCTTCTACGGACAGGGTGCGGGGAAGGACCCCACGGGCTTTGCGCTGGTGCAGGATATGATCGATCTGTCCGAGGGTGAAACCGATGCTCCTTACGTTTACCGTGAGGCGCAGGTGGACAACTCCAAGGTCTCCTTCCGTTATTATATCCGCACGGGGGATCAGGTCACCGTGACCGAGCCCATGAGTGTTTCGGCGCTTCATGAAATGCTGGGGACCTTGCCCTCCGATACCTTCGTCGCCGCCTTTGCTGATTGATCTTCGCCGCAGATTTGCGGGAATTGAGGAATATTATTATGCTGAAAGTCGTAAAATTCGGTGGATCCTCTCTTGCATCCTCCGAGCAGTTTGCCCGCGTGAAAGCCATCGTGGAATCCGATCCCGATCGCAAGGTCGTGGTCGTTTCGGCGCCGGGCAAGCGCTTCAAGGACGATACCAAGGTGACCGACCTTTTGTACATTTGTCACGCTCATATCAAATATCACGCATCCTTCCACGACGTCTTCGAGCAGATCGCCGACCGTTATCGGGAGATCTGTCAGGGATGCGGGCTGACTCAGGATTTGGAAAAGGAATTGGCTTTTGTGGAGGAGTCCATGAACGCCGCCTCCTCGGTGGATGAGATCGTTTCCCGCGGGGAATATCTCAACGCTAAGCTGATGGCGGAATATCTGGGATATACCTTCATCGATTCCAAGGATTGGCTCCGCTTCAATTACGACGGACGGGTGGATTTCGAAGGCTCCTACGAGGCTCTGCAGGGCTTGTTTGCCCATGCAAAGCAGGTGGTTTTGCCCGGGTTCTACGGCTCCTTCCCCGACGGAGAGATCAAGACCTTCTCCCGCGGCGGAAGCGACGTGACGGGTGCCATTGCCGCCGCCGCGCTGGATGCGGACGCCTATGAGAACTGGACCGACGTTTCGGGCATTCTCATGGCAGACCCCCGCATCGTTGACAATCCCCGCCCCATCGAGCAGGTGACCTTCGGCGAGCTGAGAGAGCTTTCTTATATGGGCGCTGACGTGCTTCACGAGGAGACCGTGTTCCCCGTGCGAAGCAAGAACATCCCCCTGTATATTAAAAATACCAACGATCCCGCCGCCCGCGGAACTCTGATTTTAGAAGAGTTCGAACGGGAGACCGAGGATGAAAAGCGCCGGTTTGTGACGGGTATTACGGGACGGAAGCATTATTCCATCATCACCGTTTCCAAGGCACGCATGAACGAGGAGCCCGGATTTATCCGCAATACTCTGAAGATCGTGGAAAAATACGGCATCACCGTGGAGCATATCCCCAGCAGCATCGATTCCTTCTCCTTCGTGGTTTCCACCCAGAAGATCGAGCCCTGCCTGCACGATATGATCAATGAGATGAACGACGTTCTCCATCCCGACCGCATCAAGGTGGATCACGGCATCAGCCTGATCGCCATCGTGGGACGGCGCATGGCGTGGAACGTGGGCGTTTCGGGCAAGCTTTTTGCCACGCTGGGAGAAAATAACATCAATATCCGCATGATCGAGCAGGGCGCCGACGAGATCAACATCATCATCGGGGTCGCCGATAAGGATTTCAAAAAGACCATTCGCGTTCTGTACGACAGCTTTACTTGATTTAATACCGTTTTTGGAGGAATATATCGTATGAAACTGTACAACGTAGCCATCCTCGGTGCAACCGGCGCCGTAGGCAGAGAAATGCTCAAGGTTCTCGAGGAGCGCAATTTCCCCGTAGGCGAGCTTCGTCTTCTGGCGAGCGCCCGCAGCGTGGGCAAGAAGATCCCCTTCAAGGGGCAGGAGATTGCCGTTCAGGAGGCGTGTGCCACCGCATTCGACGGCATGGACATCGTTCTGGGCGCTGCATCCAACGCCGTTGCCAAGGAATTGGCTCCCGCCATCGTGAAGGCAGGCGCCGTGTTCGTGGATAACTCCAGCGCATTCCGCATGGATCCCGACGTTCCCCTGATCGTTCCCGAGATCAACGGAGCCGACGCTCTGAATCATAAGGGCATTATTTCCAACCCCAACTGCTCTACCATCATTACCCTCGTGGCGGTCAACGCCATCAACAACCTGTCTCCCATCACCTCCATGGTTGCCTCCACTTATCAGGCGGTCAGCGGTGCGGGTGCGGCAGGCCCCGTGGAGCTGGAGGAGCAGACCCGTGCTCTTGCGGAAGGCAAGCCCGTGGTTTGCAACACCTTCCCCTATCAGATCGCCGCAAATCTGATCCCTCAGATCGGCGGATTCAACGATGACGGCTACACCACCGAGGAAATGAAGATGCAGAACGAGGGCCGCAAGATCCTCCATCTGCCCGATCTGACCGTTTCCTGCACCTGCGTCCGCGTTCCCGTGGTTCGCTCTCACTCCATTATGGCAACGGTCCGCACGCAGGAGAAGCTGACCGTTGATCAGGTCAAGGCTGCCGTTGCGGCTGCTCCCGGTTGCGTTCTGGTAGACGATCCCGCCGCGAAGAAGTATCCCATGCCTCTGGATACCAGCGATCAGGATCTGGTCTTCGTGGGTCGTATCCGTGAGGATCTGACCGACGATAAGGGCATCGTTCTTTGGTGCTGTGGGGATCAGGTCCGTAAGGGTGCCGCCACCAACGCCATTCAGATCGCCGAGCTTTTTGTGAAATAAAAAACCGTGATAAAAAAAGACAGATCTACGATTGCCTCGTAGATCTGTTTCTTTTTTCTCAAATTTAATCCGTTTCGGTTTGCTTTTCCGCCGCAATCGCATCCAGCTCCGCGAGGAGGGACGGGAGGAAATCGGGAGCGTCGGGGTCAAAAAACGGGTCGTATCCCTGCTCCTGCAGGATCTCGTTTGCCCGTCTTGCCGCGGTGCGCAGGGGGAGAAGATCGGTCTCCGATGGGGCAATTCCCTGCTTTTTCTCCCGGATCCGCAGAACGAGGGCATTGCACAGAATTCGGTATTCCCTCCAGAGACCGGCTCGGTGGGACTGAGGGATCTTTGTCATGATCTCGGAAAACAGCATAAGAACGCCTCCTTTTCTTTATTGTACCACATTCCATCTCGTTTGTCAATAGATAAACCGATACGGTTTGAAAAATCGGCGTGAACCGCAAAATAACACTTTTTTCGTTCCCCCCTTTACAAATGACGAAAAACATGGTATAATATAAAGTAGAGTTTTATTGATTATAAAGAGGTGACGTTCGTGTATACTCCCCTTCCCGCGCGGCTTCGACCCGAGACCTTGGACGATATGCTGGGGCAACAGCATCTTCTGGGGCCCGGCAAGCCCCTGCGAAACATCATCGAAAGCGGAAGCATCCCCAATATGATCTTCTACGGGGCTGCGGGCATTGGAAAGACCACCCTGGCGCAGATCATCGCAAACCGCACCGAGAAGACCCTGTATAAGCTGAACGCCACCACCGCTAATACCGACAACATCAAAGAGGTCATTTCCAACATCGGTGCTCTGGGTAACGATAAGGGCATCATTCTGTATCTGGACGAGATGCAGTATTTTACGAAAAAGCAGCAGCAGATCCTTTTGGAGTTTATTGAGGACGGATCCATCACCCTCATTGCGTCCACCTCCGAGAACCCCTATTTTTACATTTACGGTGCCATCATCTCCCGTTGCACCGTCTTTGAATTCCGCCCCCTGCAGAAGTCTGATCTGGAGATCGCCGTCCGCCGCGGGTTCAACGCCATGGCGGAGCCTCCCGTGAGCGTGGAGGTGGAGGAGGGGGTCATTTCCCATATTGCCTCCACCTGTGGGGGAGACGTGCGAAAGGCGTTGAATACGGTGGAGGTCCTGTGCAGCCGCAAGGTTGGGCAGAAGACGGTCCGCGTAACGCTGGAGGCAGCCCGCGAGGTCTCCAAAAAGAGCAGTATGCGCTACGATCGGGACGGAGATTCCCATTACGATATTTTGTCCGCCCTTCAGAAATCCATCCGCGGGTCCGATCCCGACGCCGCCGTTCATTATCTTGCTCGGCTGGTGCTGGCGGAGGATCTGCCCTCCATTTGCCGCAGGCTTCTGGTCATCGCCGCCGAGGACATTGGTTTGGCGTACCCCCAAGCCATTGCCATCGTGAAGGCGTGCGTGGATTCCGCGTTGCAGTTGGGCTTCCCCGAGGCACGCATTCCCTTGGCGGAGGCGACCCTGCTTCTTGCCACGGCGCCCAAGTCCAACAGCGCTATCTGTGCCGTGGACGAAGCTATGGAGCGCATTAAGTCCGAGGGGGCGGGGGAGATTCCCTCCCATCTTAAGGACAGTCACTACGGCGGGGCTGCGAAGCTGGATCACGGAACGGGATACCGCTATCCCCACGCCTTTCCCAATCATTACGTCAAGCAGCAATACCTGCCCGACGGTCTGAAGAGCGACCGCTATTACGAATACGGGGACAACAAGACCGAGCAGGCGGCGAAGAAGTATTGGGATCTGATCAAGGGGGAGAGCAAATGAAGCCGAATTACGCTGAGATCTCTGCCCGTCTCTTCGCTCATTACCCCGTGTTGAAATGTGCCTTGAATTTCCGCAATCCCTACGAGCTTCTGGTCGCCTCCCGACTGTCCGCCCAGTGCACCGACAAGCGGGTGAATATCGTCTGCGAGGAGCTGTTTCGCCGCTGGCCCGACCCCCCGTCGCTGGCGTCTGCCGATCTTGCTCAGGTGGAGCAGGTGGTGCGCCCCTGCGGCTTATATCGCATGAAATCCCGCGACATCGTCGCCATGGCGGCAATGCTTGCCAAGGAGGGGATTCCCGATACTCTGGAGGGTTTTTTGCGCCTCCCCGGAGTGGGACGGAAGATCGCAAACCTTCTGATGGGAGAATTATACGACGCTCCCGGCTCGGTGGTGGCGGACACCCATTGCATCCGCCTGTCCAACCGCTTGGGCTTCGTTTCCTCCAAGGACCCCGTGAAGGTGGAATTCGCCCTGCGTGAGATCGTGCCTCCCGAGGAGTGTATGCGTTTTTGTCATGCGCTGGTCCATCACGGACGGGAATGCTGTGCCGCCCGCTCCCCCGATTGTGAGGGGTGCTTTCTCAAGGATCTTTGCCGCGAATACAATCAAAAGGAAGAATGAATTATGGAATATTTGGAAGTAACCGTTACCCTCCCCTCCGCCCGCGCCCAGACCGCCGTGGACATTGCCGAAATGACCGATATCGGCGGCATCTATCTGGAGGATTATTCCGATATGATGGATTGCGAGCTGGTCAAGCAGATCAATCTGGTGGACGAGGAATTGATGAACAAGGATAAGGAAACGGCGATCCTGCACGTCTATTTTGAAAAGGACGCCAACCTTGCCGCCGCCATGGAATACATGGAGGGGCGCTT
>JAFPBP010000018.1 GCA_017424085.1 Clostridia bacterium | reverse complement strand
GCACTGGCGCTCATATCACATTTCGGATCAGCTTCCGAGATATTCAGACTTACGCCGCAGGAGCAGGACATGTTTCTTGGCCCCCACTCCATACCAAGGTGGACCGTTCTGCCTGCTATATGGCTCGTTACATTGCCAAGAACATCGTTCGTGCGGGGCTTGCCGACCGTTGCGAGGTCCAGCTGGCGTACGCCATCGGCGTGGCTCAGCCCGTCTCGGTTATGGTCGATACCTTCGGCACCGGCACGGTGGACGAGTCTGTTCTCACCGATGCGGTCTACAAGGTCTTCGATATGACCCCCAAGGGTATCATCGAAACGTTGGATCTCCGCAAGCCCATCTATCGCAACCTTGCCGCTTACGGTCATATGGGCAGAGAAGATCTGGGCGTCCGCTGGGAGCTTTGCGACCGGGTTGACGCGCTGAAAAACGCTTGTCTGTAAATTCCCCCTTTTCGCGAAAGGAATGAAAACGTCATGAACGAACGAGAAAAAATACTTCACTATCTGGAACAAAACGCCCGTCTGACGGCGAAGAACATCGCTGACGCTCTGGATCTGGAGGAGGCGGACGTTGCCCGCATCATTTCCGAGTCCGAGGCGGACGGAACCCTGCGGGGCTATCACGCGCTGGTCAACTGGGACAAGACCGAGCGTGAGCACACCTGTGCGGTCATCGAGATCAAGGTTCATATTCGCCACGGCGAGGGCTTTGAATCGGTGGCAAAGCGGATCTGTGCCTACGAGGAGGTGCAGGATCTGTACCTCATGTCGGGGGGCTATGATCTGATGGTGGTACTGGAAGGGAAGACCCTGCGGGACGTTGCTCGGTTCGTGGGAGAAAAGCTGGCGGTCATCGACGGCGTTACCGGTACCGCAACCCACTTCGTTCTGACCAAATACAAGGATAAGGGCGTCCTCATGGATTCGGGCAGCGAGGATCATCGCCTGATCAGTGAGATCTGATCCATGAGCATGAACTATAACGAATTGATGAACCCCGTAGCGCGGGACATGAAGCCCTCGGGGATCCGCAAGTTCTTTGATCTTGCGGGCTCCATGCAGGACGTTGTGACCCTCAGCATCGGGGAGCCCGACTTCAAAACGCCGTGGCACATTCGGGAGGCAGGCATCCGAAACCTGAACGAAGGGAAGACCGCCTATACCGCAAACGCAGGTCTGATCCCCCTCCGTAACGCTATTTCCTCCTACATGTCCCGTCGCTTCGGCGTTACCTACGACCCTCTGTCCGAGGTGATCGTCACCGTGGGCGGGAGCGAGGGCATCGACATTACCATGCGGACCCTGCTCACGCGGGGCGACGAGGTTCTGATCCCGGAGCCCTCCTTCGTCTGTTACGCGCCCCTTGCCGCCATGGCGGGCGCCACCCCCGTATCCCTTCGGACCTATGAAAAGGATCAGTTCCGTCTCACCCCCGAAACCCTGAAGGCGGCGCTGACCCCCAAAACCAAATTGCTGGTCCTGTCCTATCCCAACAACCCCACGGGAGCCGTGATGACGAAAGCCGATTACGAGGCGATCGCCGCGGTGCTTCGGGATACGGACGTGTTCGTCATCACCGACGAGATCTATATCGAATTGAGTTATACCAAAGAGCCGCTGGTTTCCTTTGCGTCCATCGACGGAATGCGGGAGCGGACGATCGTGGTCAACGGCTTTTCCAAGGCATACGCCATGACGGGCTGGCGCATGGGGTATCTGTGCGGTCCCCGTGAGCTGGTTGCCCCTGCGCTGAAGCTTCACCAATTCGGCATCATGAGTGCTCCCACCACCAGTCAGTATGCGGCGGTGGAGGCGCTGGAGAACGGAGCCGAGGACGTGGCGATGATGCGGGAAAAGTACAATATGCGCCGTAAGTTTTTATTGCGGACCTTCGAACGCCTCGGCATCCCTTGCTTCGAGCCCCTGGGCGCCTTCTACGTATTCCCCAATCTGAGCCGCTTCGGGCTTTCCTCCGAGGAATTCTGCAAGCGTTTTTTGGAGGAAGAAAAGGTTGCCATGGTTCCGGGCTCCGCCTTCGGAGAAAGCGGGGAGGGCTTTGCCCGCATTTCGTACGCCTATTCCATGGAGCACCTGCAGGTGGCAATGGAGCGGCTGGAGCGGTTTATCGCCCGTCTGGAGGGCTGATATGGAAGCGATCGCTTACGCCAAGCTGAATCTGACTCTGGATATTACGGGGCTGGACGAGCGGCGGTATCACCTTCTTTCCTCGGTCTTTGCCGAGATTTCCCTTGCCGATCGGGTGGTTCTGACTCCTTCGGACAAGGGCGTTACCATGACCTGCGATGATCCGACGCTTGCGACGGGAGAGAAAAACCTCTGTGTCCGCGCCGCAAACGCATTTCTTCGGCAGTTCGATCTGACCGACGGCTTTGCGATCCATCTGGAGAAGCGGATCCCCACCTGTGCAGGCTTGGGCGGAGGCTCCTCCGATGCGGCGGCGGTGATCAAAATGCTTTGTGAGCATTATTCGATCCCAACCGACGATCCGAGGGTCCTTGCAGTTGCCCGATCCATCGGCGCCGACGTTCCCTTCTTTCTGAAGGGCGGCTTGTGCCACGCGGAGGGCATCGGTGATAAGCTCACGCCTCTGCCTCCCCGGATCGATTACGTGATCCTGCTCGTTAAAACCAACGAGGCGGCATCTACCGTTGACGTCTACCGCCTCTACGACGAGGATGCGGGCGATTGTCCTGCCACCACCGACGCCTTTCTGAACGCGCTTCGTCAAGGGGTCGATCCCGCGCCGTATATCTCCAATCAGCTGACCCTTCCCTCCTCCCGCCTCTGTCCCTCGGTCCTGCGTCTGAAATCGGATCTGCGAGCCTTGGGTGCCGTTGCGGCGGAAATGACGGGAAGCGGAAGCGCCGTGTTCGGACTGTTCCCCGACGAGGAGTCCGCACGGACTGCCATGAATGCCATCAAAGCGGAATTCAAAACGATCTGCCGCTTTGTTTCATAAAAATGAAATCACCTTTTGAAAGGAAGTACAATACAATGCACAGCATGGGTTTGAATGAAATTCGCGAGAAGTTCCTCTCGTATTTTGAAAGCAAGGGACATCTCCGTCTTCCCAGTTATCCTTTGGTTCCCATCAACGACAAATCTCTTCTTCTCATCAACTCCGGCATGGCTCCCATGAAGAAATACTTTACGGGGGAAGAAGAGCCTCCCCGCCGTCGCGTGACCACCTGCCAGAAGTGCATCCGCACTCCCGACCTGGAGCGCGTGGGCAAGACTGCCCGTCACGGCACCTATTTTGAAATGCTCGGTAACTTCTCCTTCGGCGATTATTTCAAGGAAGAAGCCATCGAATTCTCTTGGGAATTTCTGACCAAGGTCATGGAGATCCCCGAAAATCTCCTGTGGCCCTCCATCTACGAGGGTGACGAGGAAGCCTTCCGCATCTGGAAGGATAAGATCGGCGTTCCCGAGGAGCATATCGTTCGTCTGGGTAAGGCGGACAACTTCTGGGAGCACGGCAGCGGCCCCTGCGGTCCCTGCTCCGAGATCTATTTCGACCGCGGCGAAAAGTATGGTTGCGGCTCTCCCGATTGTAAGCCCGGTTGTGACTGCGACCGCTACATGGAGATCTGGAATAACGTTTTCTCTCAGTTCAACAACGACGGCAACGGCAACTACACCGAGCTGGTTCAGAAGAATATCGATACCGGCATGGGTCTGGAGCGCCTCGCCTGCGTCATGCAGGGCGTGGATAACATGTTCGAGGTGGATACCGTCCGCAATATTCTGAACACCGTTTGCGCTCTTTGCCATAAGGAATACGGCAAGGATGCCGATAACGACGTTTCCATCCGCATTATCACCGACCACGTGAGAAGCGCCTCCTTCATGATCTGCGACGGCGTTCTTCCCTCCAACGAGGGCCGTGGTTACGTGCTTCGCCGCATCATCCGCCGCGCCGCCCGTCACGGTCGCCTGCTGGGCATCGACGGTGCGTTCCTGGGCGGAGAGCTGTGCGATATCGTCATTCGTGACAACGAAGGCGCATATCCTGAATTGAAGGACAAGGCTGCCTTTATCAAGAAGGTTCTTTCTCTGGAGGAGGAGCGCTTCGACGCCACCATCGACGCAGGGCTTGCCATTCTGTCCGATATGCTTCTTGCCGTGGAGGAAAAGGGCGAGAAGACTCTGTGCGGCGCCGACGTGTTCAAGCTGTACGATACCTACGGCTTCCCCATTGACCTGACCCGCGAGATCGCTTCCGAAAAGGGTGTGAACGTGGACGAAGACGGCTTTGCCGTTCTCATGCAGGAGCAGAAGACCCGCGCCCGCAACGCCCGTGCCAACATCAGCGGCTGGTCCGACGCCACCAAGGGCGCCATTACCGCCCTTGCCAAGACCGAGTTTTTGGGTTATGAGGCAGACGTGTGCGAGGGCAAGGTCCTTGCCATCTTCGTGGATGACGAATCGGTTGATTCGGTCAGCGAAGGGGATTGCACCGTGGTCTTTGACCGCACCGTCTTCTACGGCGAAGGCGGCGGTCAGGTGGGCGACACCGGCACCATCACCGCCGACGGTCTTTCGGTTGCAGTAACCGACGTGAAGAAGACCGAGGGCGTGTTCCTCCATCTCTGCACTCTGACCGACGGCGCTCTGTCGGTGGGGCAGACCGTGACCCTGACCGTGGATGCCTGCCGCCGCGCGGCGATCCGTCGGGATCACTCTTCCGCACATCTTCTGCAGTCTGCTCTGCGTACCGTTCTGGGAGATCATGTTTCCCAGGCGGGCTCCTACGTGGATGAGCATCGCATGCGCTTCGACTTTACCCATTTCGCCGCGATGACTCCCGAAGAAATCAAGAAGACCGAAGCCATCGTCAACGAATATATCTTCGCCGCCCTCCCCGTGAACGCCACCGTCATGCCCATCGAGGAAGCTCAGCGCTCCGGCGCCATCGCTCTCTTCGGTGAGAAGTACGGCAAGGAGGTCCGCGTGGTGAAGATGGGCGACGTTTCCACCGAATTCTGCGCCGGTACCCACGTAGGCAACACCGCCCACATCGGTATGTTCCATATTCTCTCCGAATCGGGCATTTCCGCAGGGGTTCGCCGCATCGAAGCCGCCACGGGTCTGAACGTTCTGACCCTTCTGGAGGAAAAGGAGACCCTCATCGCCCGTTCTGCCGCCGCCCTGAAGGGCAACGCCGCCGATCTGGAGGGCCGTTGCGAGGCTGTGATGAACGAGCTGAAGTCTGCTCAGAAGCAGATCGCCGAGCTGAACGAGAAGCAGGCGTCTGCATTTGCTCAGTCCCTTCTGGCAAAAGCCGAGGACGTGAACGGAACTCCCTTCGTCTGCTGCACCGTGGACGGAGACGCCGCCTTCCTCCGTTCGGTTGCCGATCAGCTGCGCGTTATGAACGCCGATGCGGTTATTCTTCTTTCCGCAACCGCCGACGGTAAGGTCATGTTTGCCTCCGCTTGCGGTGCCAATGCCGTGAAGAAGGGCAATCACGCAGGAAATCTTGTCAAGAAAGCCGCAACCATGTGCGGTGGCGGCGGTGGCGGACGTCCCGATTGTGCCGCCGCAGGCGGACGGGATGCGTCCCACCTCGCCGAGGTTCCCGCTGCGGTCCGTGAGCTTGTGAAATAAGAAAGGAGTCTCTGCCATGTGCGTTTTTTGTAAAATCGTTGCAGGGGAGATCCCTTCCAAAAAGGCGTACGAGGACGACTCCGTCCTTGCCATCTATGACATCAATCCCCAAGCGCCCGTCCATATCGTCTTCATGCCCAAGGAGCATATCCTGACCTGCGCCGACGATATCGACGCGTCCAACGCTGAGATCATTTCCAAGATCTTCGTCGCCATTGCGAAGGTGGCGAAGGAGTTGGGTCTTTCCGACGGCTACCGCATCATCAATAACTGCGGTGCCGCCGCAGGGCAGACCGTTCAGCATATCCACTTTCACCTGCTTGCAGGCAAAGAGGGTATGAGCGAGTCCATGATCTGAGTTCGAGTTTTCCCCATCGTTGAGAGGATTTTTATGAGTTTGAATCGAGTTTCCCCCTTACGCATTCTGATTCCGGTCTTTGCCGTGATCGCCCTGATCGCCGTGGGCTTTTCGGTTCGTTCCGTGCTTCGGTACAACGAGCCTGTCCCCGTGGAGCAGTTGACCCTGGATCGGGAAGAACTGTCGTTCTTGACCTTCAATGACACTTACCGTCTGACGGTAAGTGTCATTCCCGACACCATTTCACCCGAAGAGTTGACCTGGTCTTCTTCGGATGATGGAATCGCTTCGGTCTCCTCGGACGGCGTCGTAACCCCCGTAGGAAACGGGAAAGCGATCATTACCGTGCGGGGAGGCTACGGGGCTGCCGTTGCGCATTGCACCGTTTCGGTGTCGGTTGTTTCTTCTCTCTCGTTTGAATCCTCCAACCTTGTTCTTGTCCCCGGACAGAGCGCCCGCTTGAATCTTCAGCGGGAGCCCGCGTCCCTGCCTCTTTCCGAATTTCGTTGGTCTTCCTCCGCTCCCGAGTTCGTCTCCGTGGACGGCTCGGGGTTTGTGACCGCTCATCTGGGCGGCACCGCTCAGATCTACGTTTCTTCTCCCGACGGCAAGCATACCGACGTGTGCACCGTATTTGTGGATGATTCCGTCCCCCTCATGGGATTGGAGCTGAACGTGAAGGAATTCGTGTTTGACGATGACGATGATGCTCTGACGCTGATCCCCATCTTCACCCCCGAGGATACCACCCAGCGGGATCTGATCTGGGCTTCCAGCGACGAGACCGTTGCCACCGTCGATCCCGAAACGGGTGTGGTCACCTGCCATTCCAACGGCACCGCCATCATTCAGGTCCGCAGTGCACAAAGTGATTTTTCTGCGGAATGCAAGGTTACCGTGGATCTCCACGTACCCTTGAAGGGGATCTCCTTCACTACCGATTCTTATACCTTTACCGCCCTGAAGCAGGTGTATATCATTACTCCCGTCTTTGATCCCGTGGATGCCAGCATCAAGGATCTGACCTGGAAATCCTCGGATACCGCCATTGCAACCGTGTCTTCTCAGGGCGCCGTAACCGCCGTGAAGCGGGGTACCGCCACCATCACCGCAACCTCCAAGGAAGGCAATTTCAAGGCAACGTTTAAGGTGACCGTGGCGCCCTCCGATTACGTTCCCGTAACCGGTGTAACTCTGAAGTCTTATACCTTTACCACCGAAAAGATCGGCGACACCGTTCAGATCTCCGCCTCGGTCAAGCCCTCCAACGCCTCCGAGAAGGATCTGACCTACGTTTCCAAAAATAAAAAGGTTGCAACCGTCAACTCCAAGGGTGTTGTGACCGTGGTCGGCTACGGAACCGCTCAGATCGTAGTCACCGCCACCGACGGCGGCTACAGCGAGAACTTTATCGTCACCGCCACCGAGCCCGTGCCCGTGGAGCCTCAGAAGCCCGTCACCTCCGTTAAGGCGGAATACGTGGAGGGTGTATGGGTCGCAACGGTGGGAAATCTGGATTTCCCCTCCGCCAACAATCTCACCGCAACTCAGTTGAAAAAAGAGATCGATACCTTGATGGATAATATCGTCTCCTTCGGACTGAACACGGTTTATTTCCAGGTGCGCCCCAATGGGGATGCGCTGTATCCCTCCGAGTATTATCCCTCCTCCGCCTTCGTCGTTCCCAAGCAGGGCGATGCATTGCCCATGGATATTCTGGATTACGCCATCAAGGCTGCCCACTCCCGCGGCTTGTCCTTCCATGCGTGGATCAATCCCTATCGGGTCACCTCCTCTACGACCTCCACAGCCCCCCTTGCGAAGACCAACCCTGCCGTTCGTCATCCCGAATGGGTGGTCACCGACGGGACGAAGCTGTATCTGAATCCGGGGCTCCCCGAGGTTCGTCAGTATATCATCGACGGCGTTCTGGAGATCGTGAAGAAATATGACGTGGACGGCATTCACTTCGACGATTATTTTTACCCCGACGATCTGACCAAATGGAAGGATGGCGATGCCTACAAAAAGTACGGCAACGGTCTTTCCCTGGAGGATTGGAGACGGGAAAACAATAATGCTTTGGTGAAGGACTGCTACGATGCCATCAAGAAGGCCGATCCGACCGTTCAGTTCGGGATCAGCCCCGCCGCAGTCTGGAACACCTCTGCCAATATGGCGGGCGGCGTGGATATTATCGGAGGCTATCTGACCTTCACGCAGGCATACGCCGACACCAAAAAATGGGTGGAGGAAGGCTGGCTGGATTACATCTGCCCGCAGATCTATTTCCAGATCTCTCATTCCACCGCTCCCTTCAAGCCCATCGCCGATTGGTGGAATGCCCTTTGCGCCAAAGGCAACGTGGATCTTTATATCGGCATTGGCGCTTATCGGTGCGAGGACACCTCCGCATATAAGGGCGGAAAGGAAATTCCCGCACAGCTGGATTACCTTGAGAATCTGACGTCGGTGGACGGCGTGGTATTCTTCCGTTACGATTCTCTTGTGAAAAACCATGCCGACGTGGGAGATCAGATCAAGGATCGGTTCTATATCAAGCCCATCAGCACCGAGCTGAAGCTGGACCGCACCTCCGAAACTCTGGATTCCTCTTACAAATCCACCTATATTATCGGTATTTCCGATCCCAACTTCCCCCTCTATGCCGACGGCGTTCCCGTGGAGCGTACCACGGACGGCTATTTTGCTCATTATGTGTCCCTGACCCAGAGCAAGACAGTGGTGACCTTTACCCATAAGGGGAAGACCGTGGAATACGTGATCAACCGTACCTCCTCCTCCAATACAGGATCGTCCACCACCATGTCCTCCTTCGGCTTTGTCAGCGGATCCTTTACTCCCGCCTTTGACTTTGCCGATAAATCGGGCGCAACCCTGACTCTGTCCTGCGTTGCCCCTGCAGGCTCCAAGGTGACGGTGAAGATCGGCACCTACGTGGTAACGCTGAAAACCACCACCAAAGCCCCCTCCAACGGTACCTACAAGAAGGCGACCTATACGGGCACCTTCACCCTTCCTCAGGTGGACGGCGGCGGCAACACCAATCTGGGATACGTTGTTTTCTACGCCGAGAAAGGCAAGGAAACTGCTATGTATTCTCCCGGATGTATGGTAGAGGTCATCAACGATTCCGATTCCTACGTGATGCAGGTGGTCAACGATAAATCCTTCATCCGTCCCAATCTGGAGGTCTGCCGCGAGTTTTATCACTTTGCCACCAAGGGCTCCAAGATCAACGTTCTCTCCAAGGCGGACGGAACGGTGAAGCTGTCCAACGGCATGTATATGGCGACCACCGATCTTGTTGCGATCTCGGGCAAGCTGAATAAATCCGCGTGGAAATCCATGAAGATGAAGAATACCGATAAATATACGGTCTTCTCTTTGGGGCTGACCGAAACGGTCTTCCATGATCTTTGGATGAACGAGACCGACGTGGAGATCTATCTCTATGACGTGACGGGCGATCTTCCCTCCTTCACCTTAGGAGAAAATCCCCTCTTCTCGGCAATCAAGATCGAGCGGATGAACGAAACCACCATCCGCATGGTTCTTACCTATAAAGAAGCGCGCCATATCTACGGCTATACCTGCGCCTTCGACGGAACCACCTTGAACATCAGCTTCCGTAATCCCTCCAAGCTTGCCTCGGGCGATCAGCCTCTGAAGGGGATCGTCATTTCCATCGACCCCGGTCACAGCCAGAACAGCGGTGCGGTGGGGACCTACAATAAAAAAGAGGTCTACGAATCTACTCTGAATCTGACCCTGTCCAAGCTTGCCGCCGAAAAGCTTCGCGCCATGGGTGCCACGGTGGTCCTGTCTCACCAGGGCGAGGGTACCTATTCTCTGGAGGAGCTGATCCTGCAGTTCCGTGATCTGAAGCCCGACGTGAATGTTTCCATTCATTTCAACTCTCATAGCGGAAATCCCCTCTCTCTGAGCGGAACCTTCACCTATTGGTGCTACCGCAACAGCCAGCTTCTCTCCGATGTGATGCTGGAGGAGTTCACCAAGGAAACGGGCTTGAAGAAGAACCGAAGCGATTGCAACTGCTATCAGGTCTCCCGCTTCTGTGATTTCCCCTCCATTCTCTTTGAAACCGCCTACATCTGCAATCCCACCGACGTCGCCTGGTTCATGAAGGAAGAAAATAT
>JAFPBP010000174.1 GCA_017424085.1 Clostridia bacterium | reverse complement strand
TCGATCTCGCTCCAGGGCTTCAACCGCGCAAGATCGGCGTTGATGGTCCGGGTTTCGGTCTTGCAGGCGTATTCGGAGGTAGTGACCCCAAGCAGGGTCTCGGTGCGGGTCAGGATCTCGTCGGTGGGCACCACCGCATCCACCCGCAGCGTCCAGTCGGTCAGTTCCACGGGAGCATCCACCGTCGCCTTGACCGGGGCAGCCGTCCCGTCGCTGAGGGAAACCGTTCCATCCCCGCTTTGGAGGAATCGGCAGAACAGTTTTCCGTCCCGTTCTACCACGGGCGCTCCATCGATGGCATGGAGGGGAGCGGCCGTCACCGCTTCCAGCCCGTACAGTGCCACGTCCCCGTATTCCAGCGTCACGGCAAACCGTGTTTTTCCGTTTTCATGGCGGTAGGAGGCGGATTTGGTCACCTTCCCCGTCCAGGAGTCGATCACGTAGGGCACAAAAATTCCGTCTGCCACCAGCTCGGCGGTGATCACGTCCCCATGGGGCGCGCAGGCTTCATCGTGAAGGGAGCCGTCGCAATAATTGTACAGATAGAGATACCGATCCTTCCCGTCGCGGCGCGTTTGGGTGAGAAGCTGTTGGTTCGAGCAGGCGAATCCCACGTAGGGGTCGATGCCAAGGGTCCGAAGTGCGTCGATGACCGCATCGGCGGAGGGCACGGTGCAAACGTTTTCCAGCGCCCGCAATGCATCGGTCACGCGGCAAAGCTCTTTCTCATCGTCGGAGCGGTAGGGGGAAGCCGAAGCCGCACCCTCCACCATCACAACGGGCAATCCTTCCCGTGCCAATTCCAGCACTCGCTCTGCCCCGCGCACCGAAAGATCCCCGTGCCACAAAATCAGCGCCTTATACCCTGCCCCCTCCAGAACGCCCGTCTCCTTGTTGAAGAAGACGCCCTCGGCGTTCAACAGATCGGGGGTGAAATAATCGTAGGTGTAGCCCTTGTCCTGCAGGACGGTAGAGGGGAAGAACATGGGCTGATGGGTGTGCATCCAATCCTTTGCGTCGGTATAGACCAGATGCTGACCGTATTTCATATAGATCATGCCCAGATCCACCGCAGCCCTGCCCGTGCGCAGCAGCTTCTGAACCCGTCCCAGATGCTCGTTAAATTCGCAATATTCGGAGAAGGAGGGCTCACGGGTGCCGAATTTATAGAAAATATGCTTTCCGTCGCCACCCTCGTAGCCTGGCCACACAGGGGTGGGTCCGTAGATGGCGGACCAGATATGCCAGATCATGCGGCTGTATCCGGCGGCATAGAGGGCGTACGCCTCCTGCAGATGCCGCTGGTAGGTGTAGTTATAGGCAGAATCGTTCAATCCGCCCGTTTCGGAGGAAAGGACCTTGTTCTGCAAATGGGCGCCGCCGCTCCAAAGACGGTACATATCCACCTGGTTATTCTGATTTCGGTTTTCCGCCTCGGGATAATCCACCGCGGCAATGGGCTCGGAGATCTCAAAATTCTTTCCGTAGGAGATCTGTGCCCGAAGCTTGATGCCCTGCGCATTGAGCCAGGCACGGAAAGGCGTCATAAATTGCTCCAGATAAAGCTTGGTCTGCACGTCGAAAATATCGTCCAGCACCCGCTTGGTCTCCCCTGCATCGGGGAGGGAATATTCGCCCTGCAGATCTGCGTTATCGCTCCAGCCCCAAATGCTGGTATTGGGGGCACGGTGGGTCAAAAACAGATAGGGCAGAACGTCGTACCCCTTGCGTGCACGGAATTCCTCGGCAAAGGCTTCGCTCCAGTTGGTGATGCCTTTTCCGCTGTGAAACTCCAGAGAATCCATGAAAAACTGAACGTTCCCCGTTTTGATCTTCGCCTTGATCGCCTCATCGTTGAGAACGTTTGCCTCCAGATAGGCTTTCAGAGCGTCGAACCCACGGCGGTCGAAATAGTTGATGGTATAAGAGGTTTCCCGTGCGGGAGACGCCGCCTGCGCCGTGCCCTGCACGAAATAGTACATGACCGTATAATCGTCTCCTGCGGGGGCGGTCCAATCCAATTCCCCGTTCTTCACAAGGTCGGTCAAAATCAGCCCACGGTCTGCCGCATAGATCTTCTCCCCTGCCTTGGGAAGGGCAACGGCACCCAAAAAGACGGCGTTCTCCCGCAGCTTGGAATCGGTGGGCAGAGCACCGCTTCTGGCTTGCCCCGCCGCCAGATCCTCGGTCAGAAGGACAACGCATTGATTCGCCGCCTGAGAATCGGGATC
>JAFPBP010000173.1 GCA_017424085.1 Clostridia bacterium | reverse complement strand
GAGATCTCTCAGGGCTATACCAAGGATCGCCCCCTCTACGTGGTCGCCATCGGCGCCATTACCAACGTGGCGTCCGCCTATCTGATGGATCGCTCTCTGGCGGATCGGATCGTTCTGGTCTGGCTCGGAGGAAATGCGCACCATTGGCATTCCAATCGGGAATTCAATCTCTTTCAGGACGTTGCCGCCGCGCGGGTGATCTTTGATTCTCCCATTCCCTTCGTTCAACTGCCCTGTCAGGGATGCGTTTCGGAATTCCGCATCAGCGACGCAGATCTGGACCGTTATTTCACGGGGAAGAACCCCCTCTGCGATTATCTCGCCCGCTCCGTGAAGGAAGAGGTCTCCCGCTATACCACCGCTCCCTGGACCCGCGTGATCTGGGACGTGACCGCCGTGGCGTGGCTGCTGGGCGGGTTTATGGCGGATCGCACCGTTCCCGCACCCATTCCGCAGTATGACGATACCTGGGCGTTTGCGGAGGGACGCCGCCCCATGACCTACGTATACCAGATTCATCGGGACAAACTTTTCCGTGATCTTGTTCAGAAGCTTGGGGAATAACATGGCGTATTATACCTATTTTCTCCGCTGTGCCGACGGTTCGCTGTACGGAGGAATCGCCTCGGATCTTGTCCGCCGCATGGGGGAGCATTTCAGCAAGGATCCCAAATGCGCCAAATATACCAAGAGCCACCGTCCCCAATTGCTGTGCGCCGCCTGGATCAGCGCCGATCGCGCCTCTGCGTCGCGGCTGGAATATCGCATCAAGCATTTGGATAAGGAGAAAAAAGAGCTTCTCGCCGCCGACCCCAATGCTTTGTCAACGGTTTTTGACGAAGACTTTGCCGAGACCTATACGTCGGTTCCTCCCACCGAGATCTTGGGGATCATGGAATCGTTATCTCCGCAAATTCCATGAATCTCGCGCAACTGCGTATGTTTTCGTCGGACTCGTCACAAAATAGAATCAGAATAAAATTTATCCGAATAAGGAGAGAAATCCCATGAAAGAATTGAAAGGCACCAAAACCGAACAGAACCTGAGAGATGCATTTGCAGGGGAATCTATGGCTCATACCAAGTACCTGTACTATGCCTCCAAGGCAAAGAAGGACGGCTACGTTCAGATCGGCAACCTCTTTGAGGAAACCGCAAAGAACGAGAAGGAGCATGCAAAGATCTGGTTCAAGATCCTGCACGACGACGCCGTTCCCGAGACCCCCGTGAACCAGGCAGACGCCGCCACGGGCGAAAACTACGAATGGACCGATATGTACGCCCGCATGGCAGAGGAAGCAAAGGAAGAGGGCTTTGAGCGCATCGCCAAGCTCTTTGCCTCCGTTGCGAAGATCGAGAAAGAGCACGAGGAGCGTTATCGCGCCCTTCTTGCCAACATTGAAGGCGGTCTGGTCTTCTCCCGCGATGAGGATCAGATCTGGCAGTGCTCCAACTGCGGACACATCGTCATCGGCAAAAAGGCTCCCGCCGCTTGCCCCGTCTGCGTTCATCCTCAGGCGTATTTCCAGATCCTCGCCAAAAATTATTGAGCATCATAACTGTAAAAAAAATCCTCTTCCTGCGGGAAGAGGATTTTTTTATCATCAGATCAGGTAGTGCGCGGAGATCTGCTTCATGGTGTGGGGCGCGTCCTCGGACAGGATCTCAACCTGCAGTTTTTTCGTGAAAACGGTGGGGAAGGTTGCGATGTGCTTGTGCCCGATGGTGGAGCTTTCGTAGATGCAGACAGGAGATCCGTAGGAATAGGGATAGGCCAGAATGCGGAAGGCTTCCACGTGCTCGCCCGTTTCCATCGCCTCCTGCAGGATCAGATGGTTGACGAGGGTAGGCTCTTCAAGGGTTACGGTATAGCCCGTTTCTTCTCGGGTGACGGTTGCCGCTTGTTTCGCTTCGTTCAAAGCGCGGATGCGAGCTCCGAATTCCTTGACCCGCGCGGTGTCCTCGTCGGGAAGCAGTCCGCGGCGGTCGGGCCCGATGTTCAGCAGCAGATTGGCACCCCGCCCCACCGAAAGATAGTACAAGCCCATCAACTCGTCTACGCTCTTCAGAGTATGAAGATCTCTGTCGCTGTAGAACCAGTTTTTCAGTCGGATGCGGCAGTCGCATTCCCCGGGCAGGAAGCACTTTTCCTTCAGAGCGTCCTTGCGGTCGGTCTGCACCGAAAAGTTCAGACAATCCACCACGTTCCGATTGGGCATGGGCACGATCCCCGATTCATTTCCCACCCAGCGGGTGTCCGGGTCCCACATGTTGAAAATGAGGATGTTGGGTTGTAGGGTGCGGATGGTTTGGATGATGCGGGGCTCGTCGTATTTGTGGTTCTCGCTTCCGCAGCCGTCGAACCAGAGGTAATCAATGGTTCCGTAATCGGTCAGAAGCTCGGAGATCTGATTGACGAAATAATCGTCGTATTCCTTGGGCTCCATTTTTACCGATCCGAACTGGGCGGGAGAATAATACAATCCCACCTTGATCCCGTATTTGCGGCAGGCGTCGGTGAAGTCCCTCACCACGTCTCCCTTCCCGTCCTTCCACGGGGTGTTTTTCACCGAATAGTCGGTGTATTTGGAGGGCCAGTTGGCAAAGCCGTCGTGGTGCTTGCAGATGAGAATGGCGTATTTCGCCCCCGCTTCCTTTGCGGTGCGGATCCATTGCCCGCAATCCAATTCCGACGGCGCAAAGCCCGACAGGGGCATTTCCTTCATATCCCAGTCCTTGTGTCCCTCGTAGAAGGTTCGGATCCCGAAATGGAAAAAGAACCCGAATTCCCAATTCAAAAATTCCAGCTGCTGCGGACGGATCTCTCTCATGATACTTTCCCTTCTTTGTCCGAGTTTTGATATAATTCGCCCGAACGCATCCGTTCTTCTGCTGTCATAAAGCTCTCCCAAAATAATCAAAAAAGCCGTCGGAGATCGGAATCTCGCGACGGCTTTCGGCTTTGTCGTTATTTCGCGTCCGATGCCTTGGTTTCGCAGTAAATGCAGCGGTAGATCCGCTTCTCACGGTCGGTCAGCTTGAAGACGTGCTTCAGCTCCTGCTCCGTGGAGGTGATGCAACGGGGATTCTTGCATTTCAGAACGTTGGTCAGGGTCTCGGGCAGGTCCACCGTCTTTTTCTCCACCAGAACGCCTTCCTTGATGACGTTGATGGTGATGCCGGGGTCCACGTAGCCCAAAATGTCCAGATCCACCGAAAGATCTGCGTCGATCTTGATGATGTCCTTTTTGCCCATCTTGCGGCTGCCCGCATTCTTGATGATGGCAATGGAGCAATCCAGCTCGCCCAAGCCCAGAAGCTCGTAGATCTTCATGCCGTTCCCTGCGGAAATATGGTCGATGACAAGTCCGTTGCGGATGGAATCAATATTCATCTCATTCTACCTCCAGCAGTTTCATGATCAGAGCCATGCGGATATACTTTCCGTAGAGCACCTGCTTGAAATAGCAGGCGCGGGGATCGTCGTCGATCTCCACGGAGATCTCGTTGACGCGGGGCAGGGGATGCATGATGCTCAGATCTGCCTTGGCGTTCTTCAGCTTGGCGGGGGTGAGGATATAACTGTCCCGCAGGCGCAGGTAGTCCTCTTCATTGAAGAAGCGCTCTCTCTGAACGCGGGTCATGTAGAGAATATCCAACTCGGGGAGGGCTTCCTCCAGATTGGTGGTCTGACGGTATTCCACGCCCCGCTTTTTCAGAATGTCCTGCTTGATGTAGCTGGGAACCTTCAGCTCCTCGGGGGAGATCAGAACGATCTTGATGCCCGAATAACGGGAAAGGGCGCCCAGAAGAGAATGGACGGTTCTTCCGAACTTCAGGTCTCCGCAGAAGCCCACGGTCAGGTCCTTCAGCCGCCCCTTCTCCCGTGAAATGGTCAGAAGGTCGGTGAGGGTCTGGGTGGGGTGGTTGTGTCCGCCGTCCCCTGCGTTGATGACGGGAATGGATGCTGCCTGCGCCGCCACGTAGGGAGCGCCCTCCTTGGGATGGCGCATTGCGATGATGTCTGCGTAGCAGGACACGGTCTTCGCCGTATCGGATACGCTCTCGCCCTTCGCCGCCGAGGAGGATTGTGCCTCGGAGAAGCCCAGCACGTTTCCGCCCAGCTCGTACATCGCCGCCTCGAAGGAAAGGCGGGTACGGGTGGAGGGCTCGAAGAACAGGGTTGCCAGCTTCTTGCCGCGGCATTTTTCGGAATATTTGGCGGGGTTGTCGATGATATCGTTGGCGGTGGCGATCAGTTGGTCGATTTCCTCGGTGGTCAACTCGAGGATGTCAATGAGGCT
>JAFPBP010000172.1 GCA_017424085.1 Clostridia bacterium | reverse complement strand
GTCATGTATCTGATCAACGCCCTTGCCTTCGAGGCGGAATGGGAAAAGCGCTACGAGGAAGGATCGGTCCAGGATCGAACCTTTACCAAGGAAGACGGGACGCAACAGACCATCACCGCCATGTACAGCCAGGAAGATCGATATCTGGAAAACGATTTGGCGACCGGTTTTGTAAAATACTACAAAAACAGAAACTTCGCATTCGTTGCCCTCCTGCCCAAGGACGCTTCCTCGCTTGAGAACTTCGTCGCATCCCTGAGCGGAGAGCAGGTCAGTGCCCTTCTGGCATCTCAGACCTACGAAGAGGTCAGCGTTATGCTCCCGAAGTTCGAGCTGGAATATTCCACAGACCTCGTGGGTGCTCTTACACATATGGGAATTACCGATCTGTTCTCCCCCGCAACGGCAAATCTTTCGGCACTGGGACATTCCACCGCAGGGGATCTTTACGTGAGCCGCGTGATCCACAAGACCTTCATTTCCGTGGGAGAGCTGGGAACCAAGGCAGGCGCTGTGACCGCAGTTGAAGTCAAGGACGAGGGCGCACCCTTCATTCCCCACACAGTACACTTGAATCGCCCCTTCGTTTATATGCTGATCGATTGCAAAACGAATATCCCCTTCTTCATCGGAACCGTCACCCAAATCGACGGCTGACGATGCTCCGTGCAAAACCTCATAAAATTGAGCTCTGCCATCATCACGATGGCAGAGTTCTTTCGAAATCGAAAAACGAAGAAATAATTCGTAAGAAAGTACTTGATTTTTTTCAAAAAATGTAGTATAATATAAGGGCAAATTCGGGGGCGTACCGGATTTCGACGGGGAATTGGATCCCCGGTGTGCGAGCAGTGCGCAAATCACTTTAACTTGCAAACTTAAAATTAAACGCTAATTCTAACGAATTGGTCGCTGCCTAATTAGGCAGCCGTTCCCTACCTGAGGACTGCGGCAGGTAACGGAGCGTCGACGAGCAGTGAACGTCATTTGGCGGTGTCGAGAGCCATCTGATGAACAATTTCGGCTATCTCGGTGACGGATTTGTCTCTTGTTCCCATCCGATGAACACAAACAACCGACTACGCTCGTAGTACACCTCGGTGACGGCTCTTCGGACACGGGTTCAACTCCCGTCGCCTCCACCAATAAAGGTAGATAATTCGTTGATTTTAAGCGGATTTTCTGCCTTTTTTCTTTTATATGCTCCATGGGTACCGTCATCGACGGTACCCATTTTCTTTTGATTCGATTCAAGGGTTTTTAACGCTTCAACGATGGAAGGATCGCACCTCATCATATAATCCACGAGGGTTTCCTCCTCGCCGATTCCGAGGGATCGGTCAAGCTCGCCTTTTAAAATATCTGCGGGAAGTGTGTTGAGATAAAATTCCACGTGATCGTAATACACGATAATCTTGTCCACGTAGAGATGGATCAGCTGACGGTAAAGATTCTTATCTCCCGAGCGATACAGTCCTCTTGCGTATTCGTAGGCAAGCTCCACCATCGTCTCGGTTACCGTTTGAGTTTTGGATTGCTTTTCCACCTCCTCGATCTGCCTCTTGATCTTTTCCCGCTCGGCTTCGTAGTCCTGAAGCGAGGACAGAAGCGCCGAGCTTCCGGTGTTGGCAACGGCGGAAATAATGTTATCGATCTTCTTGTTGATCGACTGCAGCGCGCCGTTCAGCTGCTTCAGCTTGTTTGTACTTTCTTCGTCGAAGGTGGTATGATACTTGTAGTATTCCGCCACGATCTTTTCCGCATCCAATTCGTCGAAGATCATTCTTGAGATCTCCTGCATGACAAAGGTTTCCAGATACTCCCGTCGGATCTCTTTGTTGCGGCAAGCGTGAGATATGGTTCGTTTGCGGTTTGAGCAGTGATAACACACGTATTTCAACTTATTTCGTCCCGAGAAGTGTCTTACCCCCGTAAAGGAATGACCGCATTCTCCGCAGATTATTTTGCCCGTGAGCAGATACGTTTCCTTGCCGGAGTTGTTGGAGACGCGATGCTTGGTTCGGGAGTTTAAGATGGCTTGAACGCCTTCCCAAACCTTGTCATCAATGATCTGCGGAACCCCGCCCTCGATGCGGATCATCTCCTCGGGATTTTTGCTTCGGTGGTTGTTGCGCTTGCGGTTCACGTCCTTTTTCTCAACTCGGTTGAAGATATACACACCGCGGTACTTTTCGTTTCGTAGAATCTCGTGCAGACTGTTCTTTCCAAATGGCTTGCCGCCTCGGGTGAGATAGCCCATGGAATTGAGATCGTGGATAATATCGCCATATCCTACACCTTCCAAAACTTTATCAAAGATCATCCGCACCGCATCAATCTCATCTTCTTCGATCTCATAGCGTTTGGTTTCGGGATTGATCTTATATCCGAAGGGTGCGCAGCCTCCCACCGCACGGCATTGCAACGCCGACTCCCGCATCCCCTTCATCACCTCGCGTGCAAGGTTGCGGGAGTAGTATTCGCTCATGCCCTCCAACACCGATTCGAGAATGATGCTCTCGGGAGAATCGTCCAGATTTTCCAGCACGCTGATCAGAGACACACCGCTTCGCTTCAGCTCACGCTTGTAATATGCGGAATCGTAACGGTCTCGGCTGAAGCGATCCAGCTTATGCACGATCACAATATTGAATTCGCAGTTTTTTGATTCACGGATCAGCCTTTGAAACTCGGGACGGTCATCGGTGGTTGCGCTCCGAGCGTGATCACAGTATTCGTTTGCAATGACCACGTTGTTTCGCAAACAGTATTCCCGCATGGCACGGAGCTGCGCGTCGATGGATTCCTCCCGCTGATTGTCGGAAGAAAACCGCGCGTATAACGCCGCACGGGGAATGACTCCTCGGGATTTCATGGATTCGATAACGGTCATAGCCACCTCTTTCTGCCGAGATAACGGCGATTTATAATTTTGTTAAAGATCCGCATGAGACCTTGCGTGTGGTTCTCTTTGGTCGCTACGGTCTTTCTGCTTGCCTTAAATTCTTTCCCGCTGCAGACATTTTGCAGGTCCTTGCGGTCAACGGAAATGCATACCATTTGTCCTCCTCATTATTGCACAGATGCGTTTCATAGTCCAGCGAAATTTCCCAAGAGTCAGAAAGAGTTCGCAACTACATCGTCTGAGAAATTCCGCTCCGTTGCTCATATTCCTCCTGCGTGCAGTAGCACGTGAACGCTTCGGTTGAGATCTTCTTACCGAGGATTTCTTCCAGCCGTTCCTTCTCCCATTTGTCCATCTCTGTGAGCGGTCTCGGTGTATATGACGCTCTCTCTGGAGCGATGCTGAGAAAATCACCGATGAGATTTACAAGTTCCGTGCTCATTGTTTGCTTTGCGTTTGGCTCGTGTTCGGGTGTCTTGTAGAAAATATACTCGTTTGCCATCGGACCGAGACAGCCGCCCATGGCGTAGTACAGTTCAAGGTTATCCTTTAAGAGTCGCTCGTCGAAGAGCTTGTTGTCACGAACCTTGATACCGTCGGGCGTTGTGAAGGTGATATACTTTCGATCCGCTTCCCACCGAACGCCGTAGCCGTGGTTCTCCATATAGCCGATGAAGCCGTCGACGGTATCGGTGTAAGCGAGGGCAAGGAACGCCGTGTGGATCAGATCCTTTTTCCACTTTTTCACCTTGCCGGCACGGGTGTCGACCTCCGTAGCTGACAAACCGTACTTGCTGCAAAGCCTATTAGAATAATTCTTTAATGCTTCCAGATCGGCTTTCTCCATGTGCAGTTTCTTTCCGTCTTCATAAGACACCGAATTGACGATGATGTGATTGTGCAGATGCTCGCGGTTGGTATGCGTCACCACCAGCGCCTGATAGCTCTCGAAGATTCCCGCAAACTCCAATCCCAGACTGTTCGCATCGTAGGGGGAGATCTTATCCTCAGGCGAGAAGGACTGCACGATATGGAAATAGGTTCTGCCATCGGTCTTGTCGAAGCGGTGCTTGGTCAGCTCGAATTCCTTTTGCGCCGTCTCGGTCATGCAATTGTTACCCGAAATCAGACTGTCGTCAGTTTTCTCTTTGTCCAGAACGTAATTGAACACGTCCGAGAGCGAACCCTTGCCCGCCTTTACTTTTACAATCGCCAT
>JAFPBP010000171.1 GCA_017424085.1 Clostridia bacterium | reverse complement strand
GTTCGAGCCCGACAGGGGGAGCCAGGAAAAAGCACTTGCGAAAGCAAGTGCTTTTTCCAATGAAGCGCACCTTACGGTGCATGAAAAATGAAGCAGCCTACGGCTATGAAGCGTGGCTTCGCCACACGGAAAAGTTAGTGTGCGCTTCGCATCATGTTTGCGAAGCAAACGCATCATGCGAGCGTAGCGAGTGCTTCATATCGCCGTTAGGCGATGCTTCATTCAATATTTCGAGTTGCATTTTTATACTATGAAGCCAAAAAATCCTGAATGCGAAAGCGTCCAGGATTTTTACTTTTTCCCGCTTCACGTTTCACTAAAACTCGCATTCGGGATTCTTGAAGTAATAAGTAAGAGTGAATCGTGAAGAAGTATCGGTAGAAACTTATTGCCTATCGCCATCGCGTTAGGCTTTTTTCTATAAAATTCATCTTCAAAAATACAAACGCTTCACGTGATCGTTATCAGCGCAAATCCAAGTCGTCAACTTGGATTTTTCTTTTGCCACTTGACATTCTATGGCTTTAATGCTATAATAAACGAAACGAGTACATCGGATAAAGGATGGTTCTTATGAGACGAAAGCACCTTCTCCCTTTGGCATTCATTGCAATTATTTTATTCTGCGCACTCGCAATCCCCGCATTTCCTGCGGAAAGTGCCGCAGAAGAAATCGTCTGCAATGCGGACACCTATTATTATGACCGCATCAACGAGCGGGCAAAGATCTGCTATACGCTGATCAAGGGATACTACGACAATCGCAAGGATCCCTCCAAGAAGGAGCTCTTTGACGTATCCCACCTTCTGGCACAGCCCGCAACCATGGAGGATTACCATCAACTGTTCACCGATATTGTCGTGGCGGACCAGGCACTGAAGGCGGACCATCCCCGTTATGAATTGATGGGAACCGCAATGCCGAGTAACACGAACCCACCGCTCAGAATCAGCATATGCATCACGGAACGCGTAGGTCTGATCACAGACGAAAGCCTGATGGCGCTGGATTCCCGCATCGATCAGATCGTCTCCTCCATCGGGGAAGGCGATCGGTATACAAAGCTCCGCAAGCTTGCGACTTATATTTTGGAGAATCAATTTTACGATCCGTATTTCATGGATCTGGCAGGTCCGTACACCCAGATCTCATATTTCAATTCCACGATCTACGGTCTTTTGACGCATAATTCAGTCTGCGGAGGCTTTGCAGGCATTGTAAAAACGCTGTGCAACGAGCTGGATATCCCCTGCATCATCATCGGAAACTACGCCCATGCCTGGAATCTGATTCAAATGGAAAACGGGAAATGGTATCGACTGGATATGACAAACGCCTGTCGTGTGGGGTGGGACGATCAACTGCCGCAGGAGATCGATAAATATTTCCTGGAAACATTTTTATCAAATAACGGCTGGGGCGATTACAGAGATCCTTACATGATCGCCATTGACAACGTAAAGCACGTCACCGATTTCCCCGAAACCGAGGCTGAAATTTACAAATACGAGGGGCAGACCAAGGATTTCACAATGACCCTCGTTCCCGAGAAATATACGCCCGAGGCAACCTTCCTCTACCGAGTGAACAACGACAACAAAACCTGCACCGTCATCGGCTACGTGGGACCGCAGGAAGGTGCGTTGACCATTCCGACAACCCTTGACGGATACACCGTCACCGCAATCGACCATTACGCATTTTACCGTCGCGACGGATTTTCGGGGAAGCTGACCATCCCCGACACCGTCACGTTCATCGGGCGGGCGGCGTTCGGTGGATGCTATCGGATCACCTCGGTGGATCTTCCCTCCTCCCTGTATCATCTGGGGAGCGGCGCATTCATCGGATGCGTGGAGCTGACGAAGATTGAACTCCCTGACCTTTTGGAGGATATCGAGCATTGCGCCTTTCTCGATTGCCGAAAGCTGACTCAGATCACCTTCGGAAGACATATCAAATCAGTGGGGAATCAGGCATTCGACAAGACGTCGGACAAGCTGGTCATTCACGCACCCAAGAATTCTGCCGCCCATGACTATGCGAGCCAAAACAAGATCTCCTTTACGGAAACGGGGACTCTTTGCACCTTCAATTCGGAGAATGCAAAATACGTTTACGACAACGAGAACCACTACTATATCTGCGAGCACGGCGGGCGATTCGGGCTCGGGCAGCACAAAACCAAGGACGATCAGATTTATTTCAATTGCACCGAGGAATGCGTCGTTTGCGGAGTACAATACTGCAAGGAAAACGGGTTTGTAGACGAAATCACCCTGACTCTGACGGGCAAAACAGAGGCAACCTGCAGTACCGAAGGGTATACCGGAGATATGGTTTGTATCTGCGGAAAGATCATAGAGCAGGGCTCTGTTATCGATCCGACCAATCAACACAAGCCTCAGGATGAGGATTGGGAATATACGGAGCAGTATCATTATCAAGCCTGCGCCTGCGATAAAAAGCTTGATGTCGGAAACCACTACGGCGGAACCGCATCCGATGACGGGAAAGCAAGCTGTGCTGTTTGCGGCGCAGAATATACCGTAAGCATCAAACAAAAGCCCAGCGATAAGATTGATCTCACGATTCCGATCGTCGGAGGTGGAATCGGTGTTGTTGCGGTGGCGGCAGTCGTCATAATCATCGCGGTTAAGAAATCAAAATCGAAAAAAGCGTAAAGGAGATTTTGCATGTTTGAAAAGAAATTCTGTGCACATCGCGGAGTTTCCGCATTGATGCCCGAAAACACCTTGCCCGCCTTTGCCGCCGCCCTCGCTTTGGGCGCCGACGAGATCGAATTCGATATCCGTCTGACCAAGGACAATCAACTGATCGTCAGTCACGATCCGAACCTTGCTCGCGTTGCGGGAACCGAAGGGGACGTTTCAGACTTCACGCTGGACGAGCTGAAGCAGCTCAACGTGGGCGGAAAGCACGGCTGGACGATAGGATTCTGCACACCCGAGGAGGTTTTCGCGCAATTTGCCAATAAGCTTACCTTCAACATTCATCTCAAGCAGCACGGAGAGGACGGGTACATCATCCGTGAGCTTTTGCGGCTGACCGAGAAATACGACGCCTTCGGGTCGGTTTATCTGGCGGGCTCCCCCGCCGAGCTGGAATGGATGGAGCGGGTGGCACCGCAAATTCCCCGAACCGCAATTCAGTTGCCCAAAGACGCCATCGGGATCGTGGAAATGGCAGAGAAATATCATTGCTCGGGAGTTCAGTTCTGGCTCGGAATGTTTGACGAGGCAACCATTCGTGAGCTGCACGAAAAGAATATTTGCTGTAACCTCTTCTATGCAGACACCTTCGACGATTACAAAAAGTATTTTGATATGGGGATCGACACGCTCTTGACCAACCGCATGGATCTTGCGGCGGCGTATCGCAAAAACGCAATGAAATAACCCTGCGAAAAACCCTGTGCTTTTCGTTATACCTATCAAAGGAAGGGGTGTCAACGTGAAAGAGATACTGAATCAACAGATCATAGAAAAGGAACTGAAGGATCAATGCATTCACGCGGCAATCAGCATAGGAGGAGTGCTTTGCCTCTGCGTGCTGTTGGCGTTATTGACGATCCTTGACACACCGAAGAACCCTTTGCTGATTCTTCTGATCCTCCTTCTTTCGACCGTTGCTCTCGCAGTGACCGTCCTATCCTCCAAGATCATCCTCTATGCGACAGCACTGATCAAGAAGAACGTAACGATCGTGGAGGACGTGGTCAAGGAACGGGAAAAAACCAATCATCACAGCCGCTATTCTTGGTACACGGTCTACACTCTGATCTTCCGTCATTTCGGACAGGCAGCTCTTCCCCACCGAAGCTTTCGGCACACGGAGCAAGGGAGCGTTTCCGCGCAGGAGCTGTACGAAGCGACCAAGGACGGCGACGAATTCTATCTGCTGATCACTTCGGACGAAGCACAAGCGATCCTTGCGGTTTTTCCCAAAGACCGATTTCAGCGAGAATGCTGATCCGAATGGCAAAAAAGCAGGCGTTTGCAGATAAATACAAAAAAACGAAGGTTTCCTCTTGACAATTCGTAAAAAATGTTTTATAATAAGTAAGAAAACTACTGAACCTTGGAGGATCGGACTATGAAATGCACTTTCTGTGGTTGGAATATGGACAACGAAACCAAATGCCCCATTTGCGGAACCGAAATCAAACCCGAGGACGTTGTCAAAGCCGCCGAAGAAACCAAAGCAACTCAGGTAGAACAGGTTGAACCTATAAAGTTCGACACCCCCGCAGAGTCGGCGTTCGATACTGCAACAATCGATCCGATTCCCGAGGAATCGACTCGAATTGCGGATTATAATCCCGCAGACTACGGAATCATCGATCCAAACGCTCCCGAAGAAGAGCCTGTGGAGAATGAAGGGAAAGCCTTCGCGGCAATTCCCCTCTACGACGAGCCCGTCACCAAAAACGAAGAGGACTATTATTACTACAGTCAGAAGAAAAAAAAGGGCAAAAGGAATAAGAAGAAAAAGCTTATCATAACTCTGCTCTGCATTCTTATTCCCCTTCTGATTCTCGGGATCGCCGCTGCGATCATCGTCCCCATCATCCGCGAAAAATCCGCACCCATTGAATACGGATTCTGGAAGGATGGTCATTACACCTTTGCAGATGCGGGGCTTCAGATGTACTACTCCGAGACCTACATCCGTGATGCCGTCACCGAAAACCGTCCCCACCAGTCCCCCGATACCGACTGCAACGCCGTCATCGGAACCGCAGACGATCGGACCATCATGAATATTAACATCGTTGACCTTACCTACGACGGATTCTTCGGGATCTTTATCAAGGATGAGGAATATCTGGCGAAGCTTTGCGAAACCATGAGCCAGGACAACACCTTCATTGCCTTGAACCTTGCACAGCAGGGCGACGTGGAAACGGTTGAATTGTGCGGAGAGGAATACCTTCGCGTTCGGTTCGTTGGGACCTTCGATGACAACGGAGAACCTCGCACCGTCTTTGAAAACGTCTATCTGAGAAGAATCGGAAGAGCGATCGTCTTTATCGACATTGCTTCCTCTGAATCGGAAGAGGCGTTGAACAACCTGCTTGCGATCCTGACTCCCTACGAAGCAGCTGAAGAAAATTAAAGGAATCTTATTCCTCCCTCCCTTGTATACTGTACGGGGAGGGATTTTTTTGTCTTTTTCATCTTGGATCGAGGGCGTTGTTTCATCGCCGATCCTGCTTTTACTGACGCTCCTTACGCTGGGAGTCATTTTCGTCAACGGTTGGACCGACGCGCCGAACGCCATTGCATCCTGCGTGGCAACGAGAGCGCTGTCACCCCGAACGGCAATCGGAATGGCTGCCGTCTGCAATTTTCTCGGATTGATCTTAACCGTCTCGGTCAACAGCGCAGTCACAGACACCGTATTCACCATGGTAAAATTCAGTGATAACGAGAAGGAATCACAGATCGCCCTATGCGCCGCAATGGCTGCCATCGTGCTGTGGGCGTGCGCCGCATGGTATTTTGGAATCCCCACAAGCGAAAGTCATGCACTGATCGCGGGAATCACGGGTGCGGCGCTTGCCCTGGGAGAGGAAGGCGGAATGCGATTTTCCGTCTGGAGCAGGGTTCTGTTTGGACTTGCATTTTCAGTAATATCGGGATTTTGTCTCGGCTGGATCTGTGTAAAAATCATTCTGAAATTAGCGAAAAACGCAAAAAGGGATGCTGCGAAGCGTGTTTTGCGAAGGCTGCAGATTCTCTCCGGAGCCGCAAATGCATTCCTGCACGGATCACAGGACGGGCAGAAGTTTATTGGGGTTTTACTGCTATCGGTTGCCGCGGCAAAGCACGCATCCCCGCCCGACACGATCCCGTTCTGGATGATCCTGCTCTGCTCTGTCGTCTTATCCCTGGGAACCGCTCTGGGCGGAAATCGGATCATTCGTGCAGTCGGGATGAAAATGCTGCGGCTGGAGGATTATCAGGGGGTTGCCGCAGACGCTGCGGCTGCGATCGGATTGGGGATCTGCACCGTATACGGTCTTCCCGTCAGCACAACCCATGCGAAGACAACTGCCATCATGGGCGCAGGCGCTGCCACGAGAATCCGCGCGGTGAACTGGAGCGTCGCAAAGCAAATGGTGCTCGCTTGGGGACTTACGTTTCCCGGATGCGGACTGATGGGATTTCTGGCTGCAAGGCTGGGGCTAACTCTGTGTGCATAAAGATGGCGGATTTTGACGGAGTCTCGGGAGACTCCGTCTTTTTACAGAAGGATTATCGACAATTTTTCGAACTGTCGGGCACCGTTGTTGACAATATAACCTACTATATGGTATAATTACCCCGTCGAGTGTTGCATATCACACGGCAACGATTATTCACGTTCGAATCCTGCAGACTTTCACAAAAGGTCTGTTTTTTTGTTTCAGTAGACCAAAGGAGCGTGCAATTTATGAAGGAAATGGAAGAGAAGATCCTCAAGGAAGGAAAGGTTTTCCCGGGGAATATTCTTAAAGTCGGCAATTTTTTGAACCACAGACTTGACACCGATTTCTTAATGGAGGTCGGAAAAGAAATTGCCCGCCTCTTTGAAGGCGAAAAGATCGACAAGATCGTAACCATCGAAACCTCGGGGGTTGCCGTCGCGTTTGCGGCAGCGGCACATCTGCACGTTCCCGTAGTCTATGCGAAAAAGCATCGCTCGTCCAACCTCTCCCCCGACGTTTACACCGCTGTCGTTTATTCTTTCACCCACAATCGTGATTACACCGTTTACATCAGCAAGGAATTCTTGTCCGAGGGAGAACGGATCCTCATCGTTGACGATTTTCTTGCCATGGGCAACGCGCTGAACGGGCTGATGGATATAATCGCACAGGCGAACGCCACCACGGTGGGCATTGCCACCGCCATTGAAAAAGGATTTCAGGGCGGCGGGGACAAGCTCCGTGCGAAGGGGATCCGTGTGGAATCCATGGCGATCATCGATTCAATGACAGATGAAACCATCGTGTTCCGCGCAAACGATCACTGATTCAATTCGATATGTAAAAAATTTACATATAAAAAAAATTTGCTTGAACAAAGCAGGAGGAAAAAAAATGAAAAAGTTTTTTGCAATTCTTCTCGCGCTCTGTCTTGCCACCACGCTGTTCGTCGGCTGTGCGCCCTCCGACAACGATGGCGCCCTGAAGATCGGCGTCATTCTCATCGGCGATGAGAACGAAGGCTACACCTTTGCCCACATCGACGGCATCCAGAAGGCTGTTGCAGCTCTGGGCGGCGAAGAGAAAGTCAAGGTTATCTGGAAGTACAGCGTTCTGGAGGATGAAAGCTGCGCAGAAACCGCTATCGACCTGGTTGAAAGCGGCTGCACCTACATCTTCTCCAACTCTTACGGTCACCAGAGCCACATCCAGCAGGTTGCTACCGAATACCCCGACGTGAAGTTCGTTGCGGTTACCGGTGACACCGCTAAGAACTCCGGTCTGGCTAACCTGTCCAACGCGTTCAACGACACCTACGAATCCCGTTACGTGTCCGGCGTTGTTGCAGGCATGAAGATCAAGGAACTGGTTGACGGCAACAAGCTGACCGACAAGAACTTCGATGCTGACGGCAACGTCAAGATCGGTTACGTCGGCGCATTCCCCTACGCTGAGGTTGTTTCCGGTTACACCGCATTCTTCCTGGGCGTGAAGTCGGTTTACGACAAGGTCTCCATGGAAGTTTCCTACACCAACTCCTGGTTCTCCATCACCGACGAAAAGGCTGCTGCCGAAGCGTTCGTTGCCGCTGGCTGCGTTATCGTTTCTCAGCACGCTGACTCCACCGGTGCTCCCTCTGCAGTCGAAGATGCCAACAAGAAGGGCACCACCGTTTTCTGCGTCGGCTACAACATTGATATGCTTGCCGTTGCTCCCAACGCCGCTCTGACCTCTGCCACCAACGACTGGTCCGTTTACTACACCTACGCCATCGGTCAGGCTCTGAAGGGCGAAAGCATCGCTACCAACTGGGCTGAAGGCTACTCCAAGGGTGCTGTCGGCATCACCAAGCTGGGCCCCGCTTGCGCTGCAGGCACTGCCGAGGCTGTTGCCGCTGCGGAAGAAGGTCTGAAGAACGGTACTCTGAAGGTATTCGATACCAGCAAGTTCACCGCTGCCGCTGCTGACGGCGTTACCGTTGACGCTAACGGTCACGTTACCTCTTATCTTGCCGACATCGACGGCGACTTCACCGGCGAAACCAACGTTGTGAAGGACGGCTACATCGACGAGTCCAACGCTGACGAGTTCCGTAGCGCTCCCTACTTTGCTCTCCGTATCAACGGTATCAAAGAAAACATTAAGGGCTGATTCGATCCTCGCATCGGCTGAACGAATAAGGGAAGCCCCGGGCGGGGCCTCCCTTATTCCGATTTTTTCAGATATACCGAAGAAACGGAGCCCCCGTGAAATCGGTACCGTACCGCCCAATTCTGCCGAATCGGATTCGGCGAGATATATCATAAACAAGGAGATTTGCCCATGGAACAGTCCAGCGCCATCCGTCTGGAAAACGTAACCAAAACCTTCGGGCCTGTGGTTGCAAACAAGGACATTTGCCTCGACATCCGCTACGGTGAAATTCTTTCTCTTCTGGGAGAAAACGGAAGCGGCAAGACGACCTTGATGAACATGCTTTCGGGAATCTACTTCCCCGATGCAGGCAAGATCTACGCAAACGGATCGGAGGTTTCCATCCGCTCCCCCAAGGATGCATTCGATCTGAATATCGGCATGATTCACCAGCATTTCAAATTGGTTGACATTTTCACCGCAACCGAAAACGTGGTGCTTGGTCTTTCGTCCGACAAAAAGAAGGATAACTTGAAGGCTGCCGCAGCAAAGATCCGAGAGATCTGTGACAAATACGGCTTTGAAGTAGACCCCGATCAGAAGGTCTACAATATGTCCGTGTCTCAGAAGCAGACCCTGGAGATCGTTAAGGTTCTCTATCACGGGGCTGAGATCCTGATTCTGGACGAGCCCACGGCGGTTCTGACCCTTCAGGAGACCCGAAAGCTCTTCTCCGTGCTTCGCAACATGAAGGAAGCAGGAAAAGCAATCGTTATCATTACCCACAAGCTGAACGAGGTTCTGGAGATCTCCGACCGCGTTTCGATCCTTCGCCGCGGCGAATACATCGGAACGGTCGATACCAAGGACGCCACCGAATTGTCCCTCACGGAAATGATGGTGGGCAAAAAGGTGAGCCTGGATATCGAGCGTCCCATCGTGGAGAAAAAGAAGCCTCTTTTGGAGATCCGAAACCTCTCCATCAAGAATGACGAAGGGCACAACGCTATCAACGACGTAAGCTTCTACATTCGCGGAGGCGAAATTCTCGGCGTTGCCGGAATTGCGGGCTGCGGACAGAAGGAGCTTTGCGAAGCCATTGCAGGTCTCCGCAAGATCGAACAGGGTATGATGATCCATCAAGGGGAGGACATCTCCACCCTGACGCCCAAGCAGATCCTTGAAAAGGGAATTTCAATGAGTTTCATTCCCGAGGACCGTCTCGGCATGGGTCTTGCCCCTTCCCTTTCCATTACCGATAACATGCTTCTGAAAACCTATGCCGAAGGGAAATCTCCCTTTGTGGACCGCAAGCGAGGGCGTGCGGAAGCGCAGAAGATCATTTCCGATCTTGGCGTGGTGACCCCCTCCACGGAAACGCCCGTCCGCAGACTGTCGGGCGGTAACGTACAGAAGGTCCTGCTTGGTCGTGAGATCAAGAGCGGTCCCAACGTGATCATCACCGCTTATCCCGTGCGCGGGCTGGACATCAACTCGTCCTACCTGATCTACGATATTCTGAACAATCAGAAAAAGAACGACGTGGGCATTCTCTTCATTGGCGAGGATCTGGACGTTATGCTTTCTCTGTGCGACAAGATCATGGTTCTCTGCCACGGCAAGGTAATGGGTATCGTCAACGCGGACAACACCTCCAAGGAGGAGCTGGGCTTGATGATGACCGGCGCCATCAATCTGGCAGAGGCGAAATCCACCCCCGATAAAACCATCGGCATTGCAAAGGATTCTTACATTAAGGAGGAGACGAAATGAGCAAGCAAACGGGAACCGTCAAAGAACCCCTGCTGCGGATCGTCAAGCGCGGAGAAATGTCTGCGCTGAACGGCTGGATCATCCGTATTATCGCGTTGATCATCGCTATGATCATCTCCGCCCTTTTTATGTTTTCCATCACAAAGCTGAATCCCATCGGCATCTACGGATCCATGTTCGCGGGCGCCTTCGGAACCACCCGACGCATGTGGGTCACCCTGCGTGACGCCGCCATTCTTCTCTGCGTTGCGCTGGGTCTTGCCCCCGCCTTCAAAATGAAGTTCTGGAACATCGGTGCGGAGGGACAGATTCTGGTGGGCGGCATTGCCACCGCCGCTTGTATGCTCTACCTGCCCGAAAGCATGCCTCTTTGGCTGATGCTGATCGTCATGTTTTTGGCAAGCGTCCTCTCGGGTGCCGTCTGGGGATTGATCCCCGCCCTGTTCAAGGCGAAATGGAACACCAACGAGACCCTCTTCACCCTGACCATGAACTACATTGCCATTCAGCTGACTTCCTTCTGCGTGGCAAAGTGGGAAAACCCCTTCGGATCCAACACCGTAGGCATCATCAATCAGAACACGCGTCACGGTTGGCTTCCCGAACTTTTCAACAACGGATACATTCTCCCCATTGCCATGGTTCTTGCGGTTACGGTCTTCATGTTTTTCTATCTGAAAAGCAGCAAGCACGGCTACGAGATCTCCATCGTGGGCGACAGCGAAAACACCGCTCGCTACGCAGGCATGAACGTGAAAAAGATCGTTCTTCGCACCATGCTTCTCTCCGGTGCCATCTGCGGCTTTGCGGGCTTCATTAACGTTGCGGGCGCAAGCCACACCATCTCCACCAGCGTGGGCGGCGGCAGAGGCTTTACGGCGATCATCGTTGCGTGGATGGCGAAATTCAACGCCTTTGTAATGATCTTCTTCTCTTTGCTTCTGATCTTCCTGGAGAAGGGCGCATCTCAGATCGCATCCGACTACGGCTTGAACAACGAAGCGTCCAACATTATGAAGGGCATCATTCTCTTTGCCGTTCTCGCCAGCGAATTCTTCATCAACTATCGGATCATTGTCCGCAAGAAATAAAGGAGGACACGACGGATGAATATTGACTCTCTGGTATCTTGGCTCCAAGCCGCCATCGTGTTCGGAACCATTATTATGTACGGCTGCTGCGGCGAGATCCTTACCGAAAAATCGGGCAACCTGAACCTCGGTATCCCCGGAACCATGTATCTGGGCGGTATTGCAAGCCTTGCAAGCGCATTCTTCTATGAAAATGCATGTCTGAAGGCAGGCACCACCCCCAATGCATTCCTTTGCATTATCATCGCCTTCGTTTCTGCCTTCGCGGCAGGCGCCTTGGGCGGACTGATCTACAGCTTTTTGACCACAACCCTGCGTGCAAATCAGAACGTAACGGGTCTGACGCTGACAATCTTCGGCTCGGGCGTTGCGAACTTCTTCGGAGGATCTCTGAATAAGCTGGCAGGCGGCGTAGGACAGATCTCCATTGCGGCAACCAGCGAAGCCTTCCGCACCACCCTCCCCTTTGCC
>JAFPBP010000170.1 GCA_017424085.1 Clostridia bacterium | reverse complement strand
TGGTACATCCGGAGGGACTCGAACCCCCGACCTATTGCTTAGAAGGCAATTGCTCTATCCAGTTGAGCTACGGATGCATATTAATGGAGCGGATGACGAGAATCGAACTCGCACAACCAGCTTGGGAAGCTGGGGTTCTACCACTAAACTACACCCGCACGGTAATTCAGCCTATCTATTATATCACAAAAGCTGTTTTTTTGCAAGGGGGGAAAAGGGAATTTTTTGTGACATCTTCAGAGCGTTGGGCGGAATTCCGTCATGTATTCCCGATATCTGCGGGGGAGGAAGGAGTCCTGAAGCTTTTTGTTTTCTCTTTGGGCAATGGTGACCGCGCGGAAGTAATCCTTCCATAGAGTTTGAAACAAAATCTCCGCCTCCGTGGGCGTCCAGCGGACGGTCTGATCCGATGAGACCACCTTCCATTCTCTTCCGTTGTAAATGCCGTAGAGCATCCGCTTGCAATCGAAGATCAGAAAATTTTGGTCGTTGAACCGTTTTGCAAAATGGGGCATCAGAAAGGAGAGTACGTTGTTATCGGGAGCGAAGCGGGCGCAATACAGTCCCTCGCGGCTCTCTTCAAAGCGCACGTACCCCAGCGTATGATTCAATTCCAGCGTCACGCGGGCGGTCATGTCGCAGAACGCCATGACGTTGGGGTCCTGATACCGCTTCTGCACGTCGGTCCCGTATTTGAAGACCGACAGGATCCAATAGAGCATCTTGCGGTTCCGTTCGGGATCGCAGGAGGCGTAAGCGTAATTCAACTGCAAAAGCCCCGATTCCCCCAATCGCGCGTGGATCCCCTTGACCACTCTCAGCGCCTTTTCCTCCTCGGGCTGAATGAATACCGTCGTTGCGGACAAGGGGTATTCCACCGCCTCTCCGCAGGTGATCAGGTCGGGTACGGTTTTTTCCTCGTAAATGCGGAACACGGCGGTGAGAAAACCGTCCATGCCCCCCGAATATTGATAAACCAACATATTACAATTCTCCCGTCAATGCCGAGCGCTTGGCTTCCACTAAGGTGTTTGCCGCCTCTGTCAAGGTCATTTGCCCTTCCTCCGATGCTCCGAAGGCGGGGGCGGTCAGATAGGATCGCAGGATCGCACGGTTCTCGCCGCACCCGTTGTATTTTCCGTCGCAGGTGATGAAATGGGCGGCGCGACGGAGCACCACCTTCATTTTCTGCAGATCCTCGTACCGCAGCGTTGCCGTTTCCCGCGCGCGTGCAATGCGCCACGCGGACTTGACTCCGATCCCCGGCACCCGCAAAAGCATTTCGTAGGGCGCCGTATTGATCTCCAAAGGGAAAACCTCGGGGTGCCGCAACGCCCAATCGCATTTCGGATCCACGGCACGGTCGAAGTTTTTGTCGGTGGGAAGCAGCTCCTCTGCCGTAAATCCGTAAAACCGAAGGAGCCAATCGGCTTGATACAATCGGTTTTCCCGCAACAGATCGGGCGGCTTTACGGGGAGCAGGGAAGGATTTCCCACGGGCACGTAGGCGGAATAATAGACCCGCTTGAGGCGATAATGACGGTATAACCCCTCGGTCAGCCGCAAAATGGTTCCGTCCGTGTCGGGGGTGGCGCCCACGATCATCTGGGTCGTTTGCCCTGCAGGCAGGATCTTTGCCCGCCCCCTTTGGGGGAGAGACGCCTGCGCGATGGTGGCTAACCGCTCCATAGGGGCTAAGATCGCCTCCTTCGTCTTCTGCGGAGCCAGCATCTTCAGCCCCGCCGAGGAGGGCAACTCGATGTTCTCGCTCATGCGGTCTGCATAGCGTGCGGCGAGATCCAAAAGCTGCGGATCGCATCCCGGGATGGCTTTCAGATGAACGTATCCGTGAAAATTATATTCGGTCCGAAGCAGGATCACCGTTTCGGTGAGCCGCTCCATGGTCTCGTTGGGGGAGGCGAACACCGCTGAGGACAGAAACAACCCTTCAATATAATTCCTTCGGTAGAACCCTACGGTGATCTCACAGATCTCTCTCGGTGTCAGCGTGGCGCGGGGCAGATCCGCCTCCCGTCGGTTGGCGCAGTACTTGCAGTTGTAGAGACAATCGTTGGACATGAGGATCTTCAGCAGGGAGATGCACCGTCCGTCGGGGGTGAAGGAATGGCAGATCCCCGCAGGGGCGCAGTCCCCCAATCCGCCCCGCACACCCCGCCGTGCCGACCCCGACGAGGAGCAGGAAACGTCGTATTTCGCCCCCTCGGTCAGGATCGTGACCCGCTCGTCCAAGGTCAGAGACGAGCGCAGGGCAGGGAAGAGGTTGGTCATTCTTTCACCTCGAAAAAATAAAATCGAACATCGGTTCGTATTTATTATATCACACTTTTTTGACCTTTGCAAGGGGAATGGGGTATATTTCAAACAAATTTACGATTTGTTCGAGAGTTTTCTTGCGTTTGATAATTTGAAAAATCGCAAAAATGATTAAAAATAAGCGAAAATGGGAGATAATAACCCTGTAAATTGAAACGGACGGTTGATTTCTGACTTTATTTGACCTTTTTGGGAGTTGCAAAAATTTCCGAAATGGTGTATACTGTATTCACAAAGGTCAAAGAAAGTCAAAATCAAATTTGACCGTACGGAGGTATCCATGAAATCAAGTGATCTGATCGCCGCCTTCCTCATCGAGGCGCTGGAAAAGCAGGACGGAGCGTTGGAGCTGCAGCGCAACGAGCTTGCTCAGCAGTTCAACGTGGTCCCCAGCCAGATCAATTACGTGATCTCCTCCCGCTTCACCCCCGAGCGCGGGTATATTATTGAAAGCAGACGGGGTGGTGGGGGGTATATCCGCATCCGCCGCGTGCAGTCCGATAAACGGACGCACATCATGCACGTGGTCAACGCCGTCGGAAAGAACATCAACGCCTTCAACGCGGATCTGTTCTTGAAGAATATGCTGGATTACGGATACCTTTCCACGGGGGAGGTTCGGCTGATCCGTGCCGCCGTGTCCGAGAACGCCTTATCTGCGCTGCCCCCCTCGGTGCGGGACTTCGTGCGGGCTGATATCTTGAAAAACATGCTGATTTCCGTGGCAACGGAATAATGTAAGGAGTGAATGAATATGCTTTGCGAAAACTGCAAAAAGAACACCGCAACCACTTATTTCAAACAAACCGTGAACGGAAAAACCCGTGAAGTGTTTCTCTGCTCCGAGTGTGCCGCCAAGCTGGGGTTGGGAGACCCTATGAGCGGGTTCGGTAACTTCGGCTTCGGTTTGGGAGCCATGTCCGAGCTTCTGGGCTCCTATGCACCTCCCGCCTCCGCCACCTGTCCCACCTGCGGCATCTCCCTCAACGAGGTGAGCAAGAATGGGATCATGGGATGCGCCGATTGCTACGACACCTTCCGCGATTACCTTCGCCGCCTGCTTCCCCGTATTTCGGGCAATAAGGCGCATTCCGGGAAAACGCCCCACGGGAAGGAGCCTGCCGCCGACGATCTGGCGCAGCTGAAGCAAAAGCTGGCGAAAGCCATTGAAACCGAAAACTTTGAAGAGGCAACGGTTCTGCGGGATAAGATCCGCGATCTGGAAGCCAAGAAGAAAGGAGATGGGTCCCATGAGTGAGAATAACGCCGCCCTCGACCCCCGCATGGTGGTTTCCTCCCGCATCCGTCTGGCACGGAATCTGAAGAAATATCCCTTCCCCTCCCGTCTCTCCGCCGAGGGTGCACGGGAGATGAAGAACGAGCTTCACGGGCTTTTGGCAGAATATCCCCACGAGACCTTCGATTTTCTGGATATGAAAAACGTCACCTCCGTCCAGGCGGGGGCGATGATGGAGGAGCACTTGATCTCTCCCGAATTCGCACGGGCGTCGGAGCGCTCCGCCCTTCTTCTGGGACGGAACAAGACTCTGTCCGTGATGATCAACGAGGAAGACCATCTCCGCATTCAGGCAATGGCGTCGGGCTCCTGCCTGAAGGATCTGTATGAGCAGGTCAATGGACTGGACGACTATATCTCCGATCGTGTGGAATATGCGTTCAGCGAAAAGTACGGTTATCTGACCTCCTGTCCCACCAATCTTGGCACGGGCATGCGAGCGTCTGTGATGATCCATCTGCCCGCCCTCACCCGTCGGGGGCTCATCGACCGTCTGGTGGATTCGGTCTCCCAGCTGGGAGTCACGGTCCGCGGTCTGTACGGAGAAGGCTCCCGTGCCGAGGCGTGTCTGTATCAGGTTTCCAATTCCGTATCTCTCGGCATGAGCGAAGAAGAGATCATCACGTTACTGGATCGCATTGTTGCCAAGATCTGTGCCTCGGAAAAGAAGGCACGGGAGCAGGCGTATTCCGATCTTCGGGGGCAGGACGAACTGTTCCGCGCCTACGGAATTTTGAAGGAATGCCGCATGATCTCCTCCTCCGAGTTCCGCAAGTTGTATTCCAACCTGCGTCTTGCGGTGGAATTGGATCTGATCTCGCTGGATCTGCGGGAGTTGGATCATCTGTTCAGCGAATGCCAGCCCTACAATCTGATGCTGGTGGGAGAATCGGAGGGTGACGCACAACGGGACGTTCGTCGCGCGGCGTTGATCCGCCAGCGGTTGAACGGCTGAGTTTAGAATTGTATTTGAGGTGAAGCGCAAATGTTGAATAATTTCTCTCAAAAAGCCACCATGGCATTGAATTACGCTCTGGAAGCCGCACGCGAGCTGGGGCATTCCTATATCGGAACCGAGCATCTTCTGCTGGGCTTGACTCAGACCGAGGACAGCGTGGCGCAAAAAGCATTGTCCGATGCGGGCATCACCGTGGAGGGATTGGTCAGCCGTATTGCCGAATCCATCGGTACGGGCAGACCCTCTATGGTCTCGGGGCAGGATATGACCCCTCGCATGAAGAAAATTCTGGAGCAATCCTATGCGGAAGCCCGTCAGCTGGGGCATAACATCATCGGCACCGAGCACCTTCTGCTCGCCCTTTTGCGGGAATCCGATTGCAAGGCAGTGGAGCTTCTCAACGAGGAAGGGGCAGACGTGAAGTCTCTTGCCTCCCGCATTCCCGAGCTGCTGGGCATGGCTGCCGGCTCTGCTCCCAAAAAGGATCCCGTCAAAAAGGGAAGCGGAAAGACTCCCGAGCTGGATAAGTTCGGCGTGGACCTCACCGAGCAGGCGCGGGAACGGAAGATTGACCCCGTCATCGGACGAAGCGAGGAGATCGCACGGGTGATCCAGGTCCTGTCCCGTCGCTCAAAAAATAACCCCTGCCTCATCGGCGAGCCCGGCGTGGGCAAAACCGCCATCGCCGAGGGGCTGGCTCAGCGCATCGTGGACGGCTCCGTTCCCGAAATGCTGAAGGACAAACGGGTGGTTACCGTGGACATCGCCTCCATGATCGCAGGCTCCAAGTACCGCGGCGATTTTGAAGAGCGTCTGAAAAACGTCATCGAAGAGGTGAAAAAATCGGGGAACGTGATCCTGTTCATCGACGAGCTTCACGTGCTTGTGGGCGCAGGCTCCGCCGAGGGCGCCATGGATGCGGCAAACATTCTCAAGCCCTCTCTGGCACGGGGAGAATTGCAGGTGATCGGCGCCACGACCCTCAACGAATATCACAAGAACATCGAAAAGGATGCGGCTCTGGAGCGCCGTTTTCAGCCCATCGTGGTGGCGGAGCCCTCGGTGGAGGACGCCATCGACATCCTCAAGGGCTTGCGGGATAAATACGAAGCCCATCACAAGGTCCGCATCACCGACGACGCCATCGAAGCGGCAGTCAAGCTGAGCAAGCGGTATATTCAGGATCGGTTTTTGCCCGATAAGGCAATCGACCTGATGGACGAAGCCGCCTCCAAGCTTCGCATCTCCAATCTGACCTCGCCCCCCGATCTGAAGGAGAAGGAGCAGGTCATCGCCCGCCTGGGAGCGGAGAAGGAGGATGCGGTCAAGAATCAGAACTTCGAGGAGGCTGCCCGCATCCGTGACGAGGAAAAAGCCAAGAAGGCAGAGCTGGAGGAGCTTCGCCGTCAATGGAGCGAGCAGGCGGCAAATCGGGAGCTGACCGTGGGCGCCGAGGAGATCCAGGAGGTCATTTCTCAATCCACGGGCATCCCCGTCCGCAAGCTGATCTCCGAGGAGGGACAGCGCCTTCTGAACATGGAAAACATCCTCCATCAGCGGGTGGTTGGGCAGGACAGCGCCGTTCTGGCTGTCTCCCGTGCCATCCGTCGGGGCAGAGTGGGCTTGAAGGATCCCAAGCGCCCCATCGGCTCGTTCTTGTTCCTCGGTCCCACGGGCGTGGGCAAAACCGAGCTTTCCAAGGCGCTGGCTGAGGTCATGTTCGGGGACGAGAACGATATGATCCGTATCGATATGTCCGAATATATGGAAAAGCACACCGTTTCCCGCCTCATCGGATCCCCTCCGGGCTACGTGGGCTACGACGAGGGCGGACAGTTGACCGAAAAGGTGCGTCGCAAGCCTTACGCCGTCATTCTCTTCGACGAGATCGAAAAGGCGCATCCCGACGTGTTCAACGTGATGCTTCAGGTGCTGGACGACGGACAGTTGACCGACGGACAGGGGAGAACGGTGGACTTCAAGAATACCGTGATCATCATGACCAGCAACGTGGGCGCGCGGAACATCTCCGAAAAGAAGAAGCAGCTTGGCTTTGCCCCCGCGCAGGAGGAGTTCGATCGCACCCAGGAATCCATTCGCGAAAGCGTGATGGGTGAGCTGCGTCAGACCTTCCGCCCCGAATTTCTTAACCGTATCGACGATATC
>JAFPBP010000169.1 GCA_017424085.1 Clostridia bacterium | reverse complement strand
GCCTGATCCGCTATCTGGATAAGGATTCTGCCGTCAATCGCGGGGATCGGGTCTATACGTCGGGCTTGGGCGGTGTGTATCCCAAGGGACTGCTCCTGGGTACCGTGACCGATCTTTTCTACGAGGATAACGGCTTGTCTCTCAACGCGGTCCTGACTCCCGCCGTAGAGTTTGACTCGCTGAAGGAGGTTCTCATCATCACCGATTTTGCTGAGGATGCTCCATGAAAAAGTTGATTTTGCGCTGGGTCCTGATTGGAATTCTGTTCCTGCTTCTGGGATTGGTGGAGCATTGCACGGGACCCTTGTGGTGGCATTGCAATCCCCCTTATCTCCTGTGTGCCGTGGTGCTGTGCGCCATGTTTTCGGGAGAGAAGGCGGCATCCTTGTACGGACTCTGCTCGGGTCTGTTTGCCGATGCCATGACCGCAGGGGTTTTCGGGCTTCACGGGGCGATCTATCTGATTACGGGATATCTCGTGGCGTTTCTGACCGAAAAGATCCTGTCCCGTAACATCTTTTCCTGCACTCTGACGGCGTTGCTCTGCGTGGGATTGAACGAGCTGTTTTCTTACGTCATTGCCACCCTCAGCTCTCCCATATCCCTGTCTGCGGCGATGCAGTACGTGTTCCTTCCCCGTCTGGTCATGAGCCTGCCCGTCATTCTCATTCTCTACGTTTTGTTTGTTCTCCTGTATCGGGAGCGGGAGGCTTATCCTACCCGCCGCCGTCTGCGATAAGGAGGTTCTCTTTTGAAGAAAAGTCGCGTTTTTATTCTGTTTGTGATGCTCACCGTCGTGTTCGGCTTTTTTGTTTTGCGGTTGGTCCGCCTTCAGCTGATGGACGGAGAGTCCTACCGTCTGCAGTCCCTTGCCCGCGTGGTCACCAAGCAGACCGAGGAATCTGCCCGAGGGGAGATCTTGGACCGTTATTGCCGCCCTCTGGTGCGGAACGAAACGGTTTTGTGCGTGGATCTGAATCTGACCCTGTGCAAGAGCGTGAACGAGACCCTTCGCTCTATGATCGAGGTCTTTCGCTCCTACGGTCAGTCTTATAACGATTCTCTTCCCATCTCTGCGGCAGAGCCTTATATTTATACCGCGCAGACCATGTCCAACGATCTGCGGAACTTTCTCACTGCCCGCAAGGTAGATCCCTCCTCCACCGCAGAGGAGGTCATTGCCGCTTTGATCCGATATTACGATCTTGAGGAGTATTCCTCCGATCTTGCCCGCGCCATCATCGGCGTTCGCTTTACCATGTATCGCAGCGGATCGCCCACCGTGTATTCCTTTGCCTCCGACGTCTCCCTTGACGTGATCACCGCCCTTCGGGAGCGCAGTGACTCCCTGGTCGGCGTTGAGATCTCCTCGGATTACAACCGTGTTTATGCGGAAGAAAACTTTGCTTCTCACATTTTGGGCTACGTAGGTCCCATCTCTGCCTCCGAATACGAGATCCGCAAGTCTCAGGGGTATTCTCTGACCGACACTCTCGGCAAGGACGGCATTGAGAAGATCTGCGAGGATTACCTGCGGGGGAAGGACGGATACCGCTATATCGAGGTCAATACGGCGGGCGCCATCACCTCTCAGCTGAGCGGACAAAGCGCCGTCTTCGGGTCGGACGTGATCCTCACCATCGACAAAAACATGCAGGAGATCACCGAGGATTCCCTTGCCGCATCGGTTGCCGCCAATCGGGAAAATCTGGGCAAGGGTGCCGCCACCTCCGCCGCCGCCGTGTTTATCGACGTGAAAACGGGGGAGATCCTCTCGCTGGCATCGTTCCCCGATTACAATCTTTCTACGTTTTATCAGGACTATGCGGAGCTTTCCAAATCTGAGGAATCTCCCTATATGAACCGTGCCATTTCGGGTGCCTTCCCTCCCGGCTCCACCTGGAAGGTGGTCACCGCCATTGCTGGGCTGGAGGAGGGGGTCATCACCGAAAAGACCACCTACCGCTGTACCGGAACCTACACCTTCTACGATACCTACCAGCCCACCTGCAGCAATACCAGAGCGCACGGTGTGGTCAACGTGGAGAGTGCTCTTGCGAAATCCTGCAACTGCTTCTTCTACGACGTGGGACGTCAGCTGGGGAGCGACAAGCTTGCCGAGTATGCTCATAAGTTCGGATTCGGTGCCCGTTCGGGGATCGAGCTTGCGGGGGAAATCGCAGGTACCGTTGCCAGCAAATCCCGAAGAGAGTCTCTGGGGCAGCTTTGGCAGAGCGGTGAGACCCTTCTTGCCGCCATCGGGCAGACCGATAACGCCGTAACGCCTCTTCAGCTTGCCTGCCTTGCCGCCACCGTCGCAAACGACGGGGTTCGCATGCAGCCCCGCCTCATCCGCTCCATCATCAACCGCGATACGGGGGAGACCGTCGAATACCATCCCACCGTTGCAGAGTCCATTCCGATCTCTTCCAAGACGCTGTCTCTGGTCAAGAGCGGAATGTTCATGGTCGTCAACGATTCCACGGGGACCGCATCCCGCCCCTTCGTTGATTACGATATCGTTCAGGTTGCGGGAAAATCGGGAACCGCAGAGACCCCTCCGGGGTATGCCGCAGCGCTCTTTATCGGTTATGCTCCCGCAGAGAATCCCAAGATCGCGTTTGCCGTGGTTATCGAGCATGCGGGACGCGCGGCTCAACCCTATACGGCTCAGGTGGTCAAGGACGTGCTGTCCTATTACTTCTCCCATCAGGATTCCTTTGATTCGATTTGGGATAACAACAGCCTTCTTCCTTGACGAAATCCGATTTTGATTCGTACGGTCTGTACGGACTCTTGTCCGTGCGGACCGTTTTTTTTGAACAATCCTTGGCGTTTTTTTTATATTTTTTCAAAATTGTTCTTTGATCGCTTCCTTTTTTCTGTCGGAGTCTTGATTTTATTGATTAAATATGTTAATATATATAATATATCATCAAGCGGAAATTTTCTCGGGAAGGAGAAGGTCTATGGGAAGAGTCTTTTTGATTGCGTCCGGAAAGGGCGGCGTGGGCAAAACCACCGTCGCATCCAACCTTGCCGCGGCGTTCCCCAAGGACAAACGGGTTCTGGTCTTTGATGCGGATCTGGATCTGGCGAATCTTGATATCGCCTTCGGGATGCGGGATCTGCACGTGTATGACCTTCAGGATCTGTATTTCGGTCGCTGCTCCTTTTCGGATGCTGCGATTCCCGTTCCCGATCATCCCAACGTAACCGCCGTTTTTGCTCCCCTTCGCAGGGAAGCGTCGATCACCGTTCTGCTTCGTTTCCTGCGGGAGCAGGTGGAAGCCTGTCGGGAGCGTTACGATTACGTGCTGGTGGATTGTCCTGCCGGCATTGGTCCTGCGTTGGAGGTTCTGTCCTGCCCCCGATATGCAACGGTCCTTGTGACCACCCCCGATCGGACCGCCGTGTCCGATGCGGAGCGTGCGGCGGAGCATCTTTACCGCAAAGGTGCGGAAAGGATCCGTCTCATCGTCAACCGCGTCCGTCCTCAGCTGATCCGAAAGAGCCGCGCCCCCGATATCGACGATATCATCGATACCACGGCGGTCCAGCTCATCGGGCTGATTCCCGAGGACGTGAGCGTGATCTGTGCGGGCAATTCCGACCGTTTGGTTCTGGATATGCCCCGCGCCCGAAGCCGAAAAGCGTTTCTGAATATTGCCCGCCGTCTCAACGGTGAGGACGTTGATTTGGATCGTTTTTCCTGATCCGAGAGTTTTTTTTGAATTCCCATACGGAGGTATTTCTACATGAATATTGCCCTTCTTGCACACGACAAGAAAAAAGAACTGATGGTTCAGTTCTGCATCGCCTACAGCGGCATCCTGGCGAAGCACAGCATCTGTGCTACCGCCACCACGGGTAAGGTCGTTTCCGATACCACAGGTCTGAACGTTCACCGTTTTCTGGAGGGCAGAGGCGGTGCGGAGCAGATTTCGTCCCGCGTGGCTTACGATGAGATCGATCTGCTGCTCTTTTTCCGCGATCCCTCGCAGGCACAGCTGGACGATGCGGAGGAGACCCTTCTCCGCCTTTGTGACATGCATCACGTTCCTTGCGCCACCAATATTGCAACCGCTGAGGTTCTGGTCTGCGCTTTGGGACGGGGTGATCTGGATTGGCGTGAGGTTTATCATACCGAGAACCGCGATCGCACGTTTAACATGTTTTGATTGATCGGCAGTTGCCCCTTCCGTGGGGCATTGCTCTTGTTTGAAAGGATACGAAAGTTATGGCTATTGAAATCAAAGCCCCCCGCGGAACCAACGACGTTCTGCCCGGGGAATCCCGCCAGTGGCAGTACATTGAAGATGCCGCCCGTCGGGTTTCGGATCGGTTTGGGTATCGGGAGATCCGTTTCCCCACCTTTGAATCCACCGAGCTGTTCGAGCGCGGCGTGGGGGACACCACCGACGTTGTGCAGAAGGAGATGTACACCTTCCGCGATAAGGGCGACCGTTCCATCACCCTTCGCCCCGAGGGTACCGCCTCCGCCGTGCGCGTTTGTCTGGAGCACGGGCTGTTCGGAGGCTTGCTTCCTCTGAAGGCGTATTACATCATTTCCGCCTTTCGTTACGAAAAGCCCCAGGCGGGACGCTTCCGCGAATTCCATCAGTTCGGCGCCGAGCTGTACGGCACCGCATCCCCCCAGGCAGACCGTGAGGTCATCGAGCTTGCGTGGTCGTTCTTGCGGGAATTGGGGCTGAACGAGATCGGGCTGAACATCAACTCCATCGGATGCCCCGAATGCAGAAAGAATTATCATGCGGCGCTGAAGGAATATTTTTCCTCCCGAAGCGACGAGCTGTGCGAGACCTGCCGCGGACGGTTGGATCGCAACCCCATGCGGATCCTGGACTGCAAGAGCCCCATCTGCAAGGAGATTGCCGCAGGTGCGCCTCTGATCCTCGATTATCTCTGCGATGATTGTAAGGAGCATTTTGAAACCCTCAAGGCGTCTCTGACCGATGCGGGCATCTCCTTCAACGTGGATCCCCACATCGTGCGCGGCCTGGACTATTATACCCGCACCGTCTTTGAATTCACCGATCCCGTATCGGGGCTTGCTCTCGCGGGCGGCGGTCGGTACGACGGGCTGGTCACCGAGCTGGACGGGAAAATGCAGGTCTGCGGGCTTGGCTTTGCCGCAGGGCTGGAGCGTCTGGTCAACGTGATGCGGGAGCGCAATCTCTTCCCCGAAGAGAAGAGAGCAGGCGTTTACCTTGCCGCCATGGGCAAGAACGCCGTTCCTGCCGCACATCGTTTGGCAAGCGAGCTTCGTTCGAAAGATCTGCGCGCCGAGACCGATTTGATGGACCGTTCTCTGAAGGCGCAGATGAAATACGCCGATAAGATCGGCGCCCGCTTCGTCATCGTCATCGGAGATAACGAGGTGGAAAGCGGCAACGTGACCGTGAAGGATATGGCGGGCGGAGAACCCTTTGCCACCACCTTGACCGAGGCTGCCGACGCCATTGCGGCGCGTCTCTGAGATTCTCTCGGAAAGATGCGGATTCGTTCATAAATCTGATATTATTTTGAAGTAAACTATAAGAAGGATGTAACATTATGGGAAAAGAATTGAACCGCACCGCCTATTGCGGTGAATTCCGTGCCTGCGACGCAGGCAAGACCGTACAGGTCTACGGCTGGGTTCAGCGCCGCCGTCCCTTGGGCGGGCTGATCTTCATCACCCTGCGGGACCGTACCGGCATTTTGCAGTTGACCTTTGACGAAAACGAAAACAAGGAGCTTTTCGATCAGGCGTACGCCCTCCGTCCCGAGGACGTGATCACCGCCGTGGGTACCGTCCGCATGCGCAGCGAGGAGACCCGCAACGCAAAGATGGATACGGGCGACGTGGAGGTTCTCGTTTCCGATCTGACCGTTCTCGGTAAGTCCGAAACCCCTCCCTTTGAAATCGTGGAAAACTCCAAGGCAAACGAAGAACTGCGCCTGAAGTACCGTTATCTGGACCTGCGCCGTCCCGATCTGCAGAAGAATATTCTCTTCCGCCACAGAGTGACCAAGATCACCCGCGACTACTTTGATGAAAACGGCTTCATCGAGATCGAGACCCCCATGCTCATTCGCTCCACTCCCGAGGGCGCGCGGGACTTTTTGGTTCCCAGCCGCATTCACCCCGGTGAGTTTTACGCCCTGCCCCAATCCCCCCAGCTGTATAAGCAGCTGACCATGGTTGCGGGCTTCGACCGCTATATGCAGATCGCCCGTTGCTTCCGCGACGAGGACCTGCGCGCCGACCGTCAGCCCGAATTCACTCAGATCGACCTGGAAATGTCCTTCGTTGAGGTGGAAGACGTGCTTCGCATCGGGGAAGGCTTCATTCAGCGGGTGTTCAAGGAATCTCTGGGCGTGGATATCCCCATGCCCCTGCCCCGTATGACCTATCATGAAGCTATGGAGCGCTACGGCTCCGATAAGCCCGACGTCCGCTTCGGCATGGAGATCATCAATTTGACCGATACGGTCCGTAACTGCAATTTCGCCGTGTTCAACGGTGCCATCGCAGGGGGCGGCTCGGTTCGCGCTCTGCGTGCCGAGAACGCCGTTTCGATCCTGACCCGTAAGGAGATCGATAAGCTGGTTGAATTCGTCAAGGGCGTGGGCGGTAAGGGACTTGCCTGGATCCGTCTCACCGACGACGGCGTTGCGTCCTCCTTTGCCAAGTTCATGACCGAGGAGGAAATGAACGCCATTCTGGAAAAGACCGGCGCTCAGAAGGGCGACGTGATCCTCATCGTCGCCGACACCAACAATACCAAGGCTCTGTCCTGCTGCGGTTCTCTGCGGAACCATCTGGCAAAGAAGCTGAATCTGAAGCTGGAGGGATACCGCTTCCTGTGGATCGTGGAATTCCCCTTCTTCGAATATGACGAGGAATCAGGCACCTGGCTTGCCATGCACCATCCCTTCACCTCTCCCTTGGATGAATGTCTGGACTATCTGGAAACCGATAAGGGCAAGGTCCGTGCCAAGTGCTACGACCTGGTCCTCAACGGCATCGAGCTGGCATCGGGCTCCATCCGTATCACCGATCCCACCCTGCAGAACCGCATGTTCCGCCTCTTGGGTCTCTCCGACGAGGAAGCCCACGAGAAGTTCGGCTATCTGACCGACGCCTTCCGCTACGGCGCTCCTCCTCACGGCGGTATGGGTCTGGGTCTGGACCGTCTGGTCATGCAGATGCTGGGCTGTGAATCCCTCCGTGACGTGGTTGCCTATCCGAAGGTTCAGAACGCCTCCGAGCTGATGACCGACTGTCCCGCGCCCGTGGATGCGGAGCAGCTGAAGATCCTGCACATCGCCACGGATATTGAAGAATAATTTCCCCCAAAAGGAGTTGCACTTATGATCGAAGTCACCGGGCTTACCAAGCGCTACGGGAAAAAGACCGCCGTTGACAATCTGACCTTTACCATTCGAAGAGGTGAGATCGTCGGCTTCCTCGGTCCCAACGGCGCAGGGAAGAGTACCACGATGAACATGCTCACCGGCTACATCGCTCCCACCGTGGGAACGGTTTACGTCAATGGGTACAATATGATGGACGCCCCCGAAAAGGCGAAGGAATACGTGGGATATCTCCCCGAAATTCCCCCCTTGTACATGGATATGACGGTGGACGAATATCTGAATTTCGTCTTTGGCTTGAAGAAATGCAAGTTCCCCCGCAAGGAGCACCTCAACGAGATCTGCGAGGTAGTTCGCATCGGGCACGTTCGTCACCGTATGGTGCGCAATTTGTCCAAGGGATACCGTCAGCGCGTGGGGCTGGCTCAGGCGCTGATCAACGATCCTCGCATTCTGATTCTGGACGAGCCCACCGTGGGTCTTGACCCCAAGGAGATCGTCGAGATCCGTAATCTGATCCTGAAGCTGGGGCAGACCCGTACGGTCATCCTGTCCTCTCACGTTTTGTCCGAGATCCAGGCAATTTGTGAGCGGGTCATCATCGTCAACGAGGGGCATCTTGTAGCCGACGCGCTGACTGAGGATCTGGCGCGCTCCACCACCGCCAACAGCCGTTACGTGGTGCGCCTTGCCGCTCCCGAGGATCAGGTTGTCCCCGTGCTTTCTCAGATTCCCGGTATGCTCCGCGTGGAGATGAAGGGATCCATGGAGCCCGGCACCGTGGACGTTCTGATCGAGGCGGAAAAGGACGTGGATATCCGTCGCGCCCTGTTTGAGGAATGCGCGAAGCGCGGATGGTACATTCTGGTCATCACTCCCGTGGGCGTCTCTCTGGAGGATATCTTCCTTCAGCTGGTGGACGAGTCGAAATCGACCGAACCCGCCGACGGACCTCTCACGCTGGACGAGGCAAACCCCTCGGAAGAAACGAAGGAGGATGACGCACAATGATCGCGATTCTGAAACGGGAGCTGGTGGGCTTCTTCAAGAACTCCACCGCATATCTGATTCTTTCCATTTACGCCTTTATGTCGGCTCTGTTCTTCGGCTTGAACGTGGTTTTGCAGAACACCAGCTACATGGGGTATTACTTCGGCTTGTGGCTCTTTATCGTTAATATCATCATCGTTTCGGTGCTTGCCATGCGCTTTTTCTCGGAAGAGAGAAAAAATCGCACCGACCAGCTGATCTTCACCTCTCCCGTCAGCATCACGGGCGTGGTGTTAGGTAAATATCTGGGCGGTATGGCGGTCTACGTGGCTTGTACGCTGATCAACCTTGTTTACGTTTTCATCATTGACATGTTCGGTTCTCCCGACGGAGGCACAAACCTGGCAAATTTCATCGGAACGATCCTTTTGGGCTGTACCATGGTTGCCATTGCCCTGTTCGTTTCGTCTCTGACCGAAAATGCTATCGTTGCCGCAGGCGGAACCGCCGCCGTGTTCCTCCTTTTGATGATGGTGGATTTCGTGGCGTCCTTCCTGTACGGGCTTCTCCCCGCTTGGATGAAATGGTTCCCCGACGCTCTGCAGAAGATGAATATCTTCCTGTGGTACGATAATTTCGCAGGCGGAATTCTGGACCTGACCGCAGTGGTCTTCTACCTGTCCGTTTCTGCCGTATTCTTGTTTTTGACCGCGCGGGTTCTCGAACGCCGCCGCTGGCGCTGAGGAGGTGTCGGAGATGAAAAAGAAAGTAAAAGAAACCGGCATTCTTCTCTCGGAGGACAACGCCGAGCTGGCGTATCACGTAGAGGTACGCAAGAGCTTTTGGGCGAAGGTGCGCTACGGCGCCGCCGCCACGATCTTCACCGTCATTTTCGTGGCGCTGATGATCGGCTTGAACGTGTTTACGGGGCTTGCCTCCCAGCGTTTCGTGCTTAAATGGGATCTGACCGAGCGTCAGCTGTTCTCGGTCAGCGAGCAGACTGTGGATTATCTGCAGGGGCTGAAGCACGACGTGGAATTCATCGTTCTGGGCGACGAGGTCTCTTGGCGGAACTATTCCACCTCCGCCGATCCCACCCAGTCCGACAAAAACGGCTTGGGTGTTTCGGTTCATAAGTATATCGTGGAAACCCTGGACCGCTATGCGGAGATCTCCGAGCACGTCAAGGTCTATTACGTGGACCATTACTACAACCCCGAATTCTTTGCGGAGCGCAACAATCTGCCCGTCACCGACGATCTGGATGACGATCCCGTCCTCATCGTCTATTCCCCCGATACGGGGCGCTACCGCTTCATCCGCAATTCTCTCTTCTCCAACAGTCAGCATCTGGCGCTGGAGAACCGTCTGAATACGGGCATCCGCTACACCACCAACCCCGATATGAAGAAGATCGCTCTGCTCAGCGGTCACGGAGAAAAGGAACTGTACTATTTCCGTGAGATCATGGCAGACGACGGCTTCTCCGTTGACGTGGTGGAGCTGACCACCGTTGATGCCATCCCCAATGAATATCAGATGATCGTCATCTGCGATCCTTCCCGTCAGTACAGCGCAAGCGACATCAAGAAGATCGATACTTTCCTGTCCAACGACGGTCTGGAAGGAAAGAGCATGATGGTCTTCGCCGATATGGAATACTGCAATACCGATACCCAGCTGGTCTCCTACCTTGAGGAGTGGGGCGTGGGCTTCGGAAAAGAGTATATCTACGATCCCGACCACAGTAACACTCTTACGGGTGCGTATCCCACCTTCCGCGTGGACTATTCCGAGGAGGCGTACGCCATGACCGGAACCCTGTCCTCGGGGAACTTCGATCTGAAGCTGGAGTTGGGTAAGACCCGTGCTCTGAAAAAGCTCTTCAAGGAGCAGGACAACATCAAGGTTTATACTCTTTTGAATACGGCTGATTCCGCATTCTCCCGATTCCAGGCGGCTCCTCGCAAGGACTTTACGGGAATCAAGCGGGAAGAGGGAGATACTGCAGGACCGTTTGACGTGGGCTTGATCAGCATCCGCTCCCGCTACGATAATCTGGATACCTATTCCACCACCGTAGCCGTCTTCGGAACCACCTCTCTGGTAGACGATTACTTTATCACCAACGTAGACAGTGAAAACCAGGCGACGCAGGAATACGTGGCGCAGCTGGTCAATTTCATGGCGGCGCAGAGCGAGGATATCTTCCAGCACATTCAGACCGTCAGCCTTCTGACCGATACGCTGAAGTTTGAGAGCAACGGACAGATCGTTGCCGTCTTCGCCATCACCATCGCGGTGATCCCCGCTGCCTTCCTGATCTGCGGACTCTTGATTTGGAGACGTCGGAAACACTTATGATCAAAAAACGCTTACTCTTCATCGGAATCGGTGTCCTTGTCTGCGCCCTGCTGGCGGTTGGCATCCTTCTGATTCAAAAAATCGATCCCATGGAGGAGCCTCCTGAGGAGGACCTGGACTTCGGTCTGACCATCAACGACGAGGGCATCAAGGTCTATCACTTCACCCCCGTCAGCGTGGATTACATGGAGGTCAAAAACACCGTTGATACCTACCGTGTCCGCATGGAAGGAAAGAACGTCTATATCGTGGACTTCGAGATGATCCCTCTTCTGTCTGCTTCTGCTTCGGGGCTGTTCTACAGCGTGGAAACGCTGGCTCTGGAAACGATCGTGGATCCGGATTGTCAGAATATGAGCCGCTTTGGCTTGGATAAGCCGCAGGCGACCATCACCATCAAGGCGCACAGCGGTGCCGAGGTCACCTTCCATATCGGAAACGAGACCCTCACCAAGGACTATTATTATATGTCGGTTGAAGGGGAGACTACCGTCTATCTTATCGACGATATGCTGGCGGAGCGGTATCTCATGTCCATCCGTGAATACTGCGATCCGAAGATCTACAAAACCTTCGTTCCTCTGGACGATTTTCAGGCTTTGAAGATCAATTCTCCCGTGTTCCCCTCCTATCAGATCCGTCGCACCACCGAGGAGGAGCAGAAGACCGAAGCCATGCTGTTCAGCGGTGTGGTCATGACCGCACCCTTCCGTTGGGGTGTGGATACGGGATGCATTGAAAACGTAATGAAGACCATGGTCGCTCTCATCGCAGACGACGTGGTTCAGGTCTGCGTTACCGATGCGGATCTGCCCCAATACGGGCTGGACGCCGCCTCCCGCACCGAGCTTGTGCTGTCGGTTTACGCCGATCCCAACCCCACCACCTATAACAACGGGGTCAACACCTATTACGATTCCTCCAAGCCCACGGGCGTGTACGAAAACTTCGACGTGACCTATTACATCGGGAAAACTGTGGACCATACGGTCTACGTCATGTTCGAGGATCGCCCCGTGGTCTACGCCATCTCCGACGAGGTCTTCTCCTGGCTGGAATGGACGCCCTATCGCTATTGCTCTAAGATGCTCTTTGCGGAGTACCTTCAGGATCTGGCGGACCTCTCCGTCACCATCCCCAACGACGGAACCTATTCCTTCACCATCACGGGTGCGGAATCCTCCGACCGTGACGACCTGCGGGTCACCTGCAACGGAATCTCTCTGGACGGAATGTCCTTCCGCACCTATTATTCCAATCTCATTGGTATGTACCCTACGGGTGAAGCATCCATGCCCGAAAATGCGGGTGCGCCTGTGTTTGAGATCAATTATAAGACGAAAAAGGGATCCTCTC
>JAFPBP010000168.1 GCA_017424085.1 Clostridia bacterium | reverse complement strand
TGCCGAAGCGGGACAAAACGAGAGATAAAAACTTTTCCATGATGCGATGCCTTTCTTTTATAATGTAAACATTATGATTATTTTTCTTGCTCGGGGTCTTCCCGCACGGTACGGGAGGATCCGAAGGAAATGATTTTCTTTCCGTAGCGATCCCGCAGGTGATCCATGGCAAGCTCGATCTTTTCCTGCTTCTCGCTTCTCATCTCCCCTTCGGATGGAATCAGCGAATATTGAACGGGGATCTCGTCGGCGTCACAAAGATCGGAAACGGTGACGGTCAAGGCGCGCACGGGGGACGACGCCAAATTCCAGTTCGCCTCCAGCAGCTCCATGGCAGCCGCGGCGATCTCCTTGGCAAGGTGAGTGGGGGCGGACAGCTTTTTCTGCCGCTGAACCACGGCGAGCATGGGGTCCTTGACCGAGATCTGAACGGTCCTCCCCTTCTTTCCTTCCTTACGAAGACGTGAGGCGACCGAATCGGACAGCTCCAAGATGCGGGGATAGATCTCGGCGGCACCCAAAAGATCCTTGGGATAGGTCACGCCGTTGCCCACGGATTTGACCGGCTCACGATCGGGACGGACGGGGGAATCATCCAGACCACGGGCGTAAAGAGACAGGGTCTGCCCCATTTTCCCAAACACGCGGGTCAAAAAATCGGGATCGGCGGCGGCAAGGTCCCCGATGGTACGGAAGCCCAATCGGATCAACTCGCTGCCCGTGCGGTTTCCCACACCGAACAGATCTCCCACGGGGAGGGGCCAGACAATGCGGGGAACGTCATCCCGAAGAATGACGGTGGTGGCGTCGGGCTTCTTATAATCGCTGCCCAGCTTTGCGAAAATCTTATTATAGGAAACACCCACGGAGATGGTAACCCCGATCTCCTGCCGAACCTGACGGCGAAGGCGGTCGGCGATGGTTTTCCCGTCCCCGAACAGCTTGCGACTTCCCGTCACATCCAGCCAGGATTCGTCCACGCTGAAGGGCTCCACGAGATCGGTATAGGTACGGTAAATGGCGTTGATGCGACGGCTGACCTCCTCGTAGCGCTCGTGATGCGGGGGCACGAGAAGCAGGTCGGGACACTTTTGACGCGCCTGCCAAATGGGCTCGGCGGTTTTGACGCCAAAGGATTTGGCCAACTCGTTTTTGGCAAGGATGATACCGTGACGCTGAGAGGGGTCTCCCGCGACGGCAAGGGGAACGGTCTTGAATTCGGGATGCTCGATGGACTCCACCGAGGCAAAGAAATTATTGCAATCGCAATGCAGGATGACCCGATCGGACATCAGGCATCGTCTCCCGCAGGCTCGGTATGGAACACGCCCGAAATCGCCCGCTCAAGCTCGGTCTGAAGGGAGGGGATCTCGTCGGAGACCGATGCGATCTTCCAGCCGTCGGAATAAACGACGGTGAAAACGTTTCCGTTGTTGTAAAAGGCATCGGCATATCCGTCCCGCAAAACCGAAAGCTTCACCGTGACGATCATTTTACCGTCCTGCTTGCGGACCGAAAGATCGGAATACCGCAGAAGGTAGGTATTATTCTCCTTTTTCTGTTCGGAAACCCGCTCGATCCAAGCCTGCCGAAGGGCGGAGGAGGGTTCGACGGGGGAGCCGTCGGCATCGGTACAATACAGAGCCTCAAAAGCACGATCGTAGCGCTCGGCGGCAATATCCTTCAGAAAGCCGGAAACCGCCACGCGAACGCTGAGGCATTCGGAGGAGAAGAAGGTATTGTCCCGCGGGATAAAGAAGACGACGCCCGTCACGATGAGCGACACGGTCAAAAGAGCGGCGACACCGATCATATAAGGAAGGTATTTCCGAAAGGGAGACACACGCTTTTTCTTGGAGCGCGCGGACGTGGATTTGCGTTTGCTCATAAGAGACTCCTTGTGGAGAAAATTGGTTCTGTACATTATTATATCATACTTCTACGACGATTGCAAGGGGGGCGGCGGCTTTTTTTAGAAAAAAGTGCGAATCGGAGGAATTATGAACCTTCTGTGACAACGATTGACTTGAAGCGGGAAGTATGCTATAATGAATCCATCAAACAGCAAAGAGATGTGATTTTTCCTTGGGCGACCACCCTCGATGTAGTCAACCCGAAACAAAATATCGCCATTGAGAACCACATGGGACGGTTTTGAATAAAAAGCGTCTTATGTGTTTTTTTGCTGTTCAGAGAATTTACGATAACGGAGTTTTCATCATGCCCGACCCATACCCTCAGATTATTTTTGCCATTTTACTTCTGATCCTCAACGCCCTGCTCTCTGCGGGAGGCAACGGGATCAAGGAGCTGAACCGTGCCTTGCTTGCCCGAAAGGCGGAGGAGGGAGACAAAACCGCAGTTCAGATCGCGGCGCTCTCGGAGCAGGGATCCAACTTCAGAGCCGCCCTGCGAACGGGGCGTGCCCTTTGCAAGATCGGCGGAGCGATCTTGATCTTCGACGCTCTTCTCCCCTGCTTTGACGGAGCAAACGGGGCACTGATTGCAGGGCTTCTTGCCACGCTGATCGCAACGGTTGCGTTCGTTCTGTTCGCAGAAATCTTCCCCATTCGAGTCACAGAGCAAACGGCGGACGAGATCGTATACAAGCTTTGGCCCTTGATCCGAGTGCTTGCATTCGTCTTTTACCCCATCGCTCTGCCCGTGAACGGGATCGTTTCCCTGCTTCTGCATCTTGGTGGATTAAAGCAGGAGGCGGAGGAAGCCCTGTCCAAGGAAGAGATCCAGACCATCGTGGAGGAAAGCGGTGACAGCGGTCTTCTGGAGGAGCACGAAATGGACATGCTGGAGGGGATCTTTGATTTCAACGAAAAGACCGCAACGGCAGTCATGACGCCCCGAACCGAGGTTTTTATGATCGACGCGGCACAACCCCTCAAGGATCAGCTGGACGAAATTCTGAACGAAAAGTATTCCCGCATTCCCGTGTACAAGGAAGAGATCGACAATATCATCGGAGTTCTGTATCTGAAGGATTTCCTGTGCGAGGCTTATCGGGTAGGATTTGAGAACGTAGATCTGAACCAATGCCTTCACGAGGCGTATTTCGCTCCCGAGCATAAGCGGCTGGACGATCTGTACAAGGAGCTGAGAGAATCAAAGAATCACATGGCGATCCTGATCGATGAATTCGGCGGATTTTCCGGAATCGTCACTCTGGAGGATCTGATCGAAGCGGTCATGGGAGACATCGACGACGAATACGACGACGAGGAGGAAGAGATCCTTTCGGAGGACGACGGATCCTTCCTTGCGGACGGCTCCGCAACCATCGCGGAGATCAACGATGCGCTGGGCACCGAGCTGGACGAAAACGATGAGGACTACACCACGGTGGGCGGCTTGATCATCAAGCTTTTGGGGTATCTGCCCGAGGAGAACGAGTTGCCCTATCTGGAATTCGAGGGATGTGCGTTCACGGTGGAGGAAATCTCCGAGCGGCGCATCGAAAAGGTCCGCATTACGAAGCTGGCGAACAACGAGCCCGAATCGGAAGAAGAATAACGAGAGACGCGCTTCTGCAAGGAGGCGCGTTTTTTTTGCGTAAGAATGCGCATATCGGAGGCAAACGGCTCATAGGATGAACTAAAAAAGAAACACGAGGTGCCGTTATGACTTCAGACTATCAGACCCCTCAGTTCCTGTCTCTGCTCCCCGATCTCACGGGGGAAGCAGGGGCGGAATGCGAGATGATTCTTCCCGATTACTGTCCCAACGTTCTGCGAATTCTGCAGACCACCGCCCGCCCCGTTCTTCGCTCTGCGCAGACCACGGGAAACCGAATTACGGTAGACGGATACGTGGAATACCGCGTTTTATATCTTGCCGAGGACGGGAGCGGCATGAAATCCGTGACCCAGCAGGGGCAATTCTCCTATGCGGGAGAATTACCCGAGGGAACGGAAGATACGCAGGTTCTCCTGCAGGTGCGAGGCGTTTCGGCGCGGGCGCTGAATCCGAAAAAGATCTTCGTACGCTCCTCGGTGGCGATCACGGTAAGATCCTGCAAATCCGTCGCGATCAAAGCCCCGTCCCTGCCCCAGCCCTGCGAGGTCCTGGTTCGTCGGGAGCGGGGAGCACGCCGCATCGGATCGGCGAAAAAGCCCCTGCGGATCGCCGATGAATTTGAAAACGACAGCGGAAGAGTTATCGGCGAAATTCTGCAATGGAGCATCTCCTTCCGAGAAACCGAGCGTAAGCCCCTGAGCGACAAGCTGATCGTCAAGGGAGATATGATTCAGGATCTGCTCTGCACAAACCGAGACGGCGCGATCATTCCGATCCGCAAGGTCTTCCCCATCTCCCAGATTCTGGACCTGCCCGAATTGACAGAGGACGCCTGCTTCTGCACGGAATTTTCCTTGATTTCCGCAAGCTTTTTGCCGCGGGAGGAATCCCCCGAGGGGAATCAGACGGTGGCGTATGACGTGGAGATCGACGTGCGGGCAGACGCCTACGCATCCGCCGAATTTTGCCGAACCGAGGATGCCTACGGATTGCGGACCCGGCTGGATTGCAAGAGCGATTCAATTTCGGTGGATTGCATCTATCCCATCGACGAATACGGAACGGTGCGGGAGACGGTGGAAACGGGAATCTGCGGAGAGATCCTGCGAATCGACGCGACGGCGGAGTTGAAAAGCACGCGCCTTGACAAGGAGAGCAATCGAATCATCTGTGAGGGTGGGTGGGACTGCCGTATCCTTATGACCGATACGGACGGAACTCCCTGTGCCGCAATCCGGGAAATTCCCTTCACCCTGCACCTGCCCGCAAACGATTGCGTCGAGCCCGTACGAAACGACACGTGCCTGTCCCTGAGCGATCTTTCGTGGACGCGGCTGGATGCGGAGCGGGTGGAATTGACGGGAACCTACCGCTGGAGCGGAATCCTCTTCCACCGAAAGCAACGCACGATCCTGACCGAGGTCTCGGTGTCGGGAGATCGGAAACGGAGCGAGGAGTCAGTCACGCTCTACTATGCCACGGCGGGAGAATCGGCTTGGGAGATCGCAAAGGAGCACGCCTGCGGATACAACGATCTATTGAAGCAGAACCGTTTGGAGGACGATCGAATGACGGAGGATCGGATGCTGATGATCCTTTCCTGCTGATTCCGATGGGTATTTTGAGAATGATCGCTAAAAGTTCAAAATAAATTCAGATTTTTCTCTTTACTTCGGGGCTTGTTTATGATATAATATGTAGGATGCCGAAAATCAGTCGTCGGACGACTCCGACCGCGGCTTATTTTACGGTGAATAAATTTATAAAGCCGCCCAAGAGACGGCGTAGGAGGAAGCATTATGCTGAAAGAAACCAAAACTCAGGTCATCGAAGCCAACCGCAGAAGTGAAGCTGACACCGGATCTCCCGAGGTCCAGGTTGCCATCCTCACCACCCGCATCAAGGATCTCACCGAGCATCTGAAGGCAAACCCCAAGGATTTCCATTCCCGCAGAGGTCTGCAGAAGATGGTCGGTCAGCGCAGAAACATGTTGAACTATCTGAAGAAGAAGGACATCGACCGTTACCGCGCAATCGTTGAAAAGCTCGGTCTGAGAAAGTAATCTCAAAGGTTTCCCGCGGCGGAGCGATCCGCCGCAGGGCGAAACAAAGTCATTTGCCCCCGAATCGTCGGCAGATGGCTTTGTTTTTTGCCGCCCCGCAAAAACAATGAAATGAAAATCAAAACCGGACCCCGTCCTTCTGGATTCAGCAGTTATGAAAGCGTCTGCCCCGCAGGAATTTTCATAACTGCCGGAACAGATGGGGGTCCCCGGACAAGAAAGGACAAACCATGAACATTTACGAAAACTACCGCAAGTTTGAAACTACCCTTGCGGGCCGTCCCCTGGTCATCGAGACCGGTAAGTTTGCGGGCCTTGCGAACGGCTCCGCAATGATCCGTTACGGCGAAACCTGCGTGCTGGCTTGCGCCACCGCTTCCGAAAAGCCCCGTGACGGCATCGACTTCTTCCCCTTGGCAGTTGACTACGAAGAAAAGCTCTACAGCGTCGGCAGAATCCCCGGCTCCTTCATGAAGCGCGAGGGTAAGCCCAGCGAAAAGGCGATCCTCACCGCCCGCGTCATCGACCGTCCCATCCGTCCCCTCTTCCCCAAGGATATGAGAAACGACGTGGTGGTCAGCCTGACTCTGATGGCTGTGGATCCCGACTGCTCTCCCGAAATCACCGCTATGATTGGTGCCTCGGTTGCCATCTCCATCTCCGACATTCCTTGGAACGGCCCCATCGGCGGCGTTCTTCTGGGCTACGTTGACGGCGAATACGTCATCAACCCCACCGAAGCGCAGCGCGAGGTTTCCGAAATGGCAGTTACCGTTGCCGCTTCTGCTGAAAAGATCGTTATGATCGAGGCTGGCGCCAACGAAATTCCCGACGATATTATGTTCAACGGTATTCTGGAAGCCCACAAGGAGATCAAGAAGCTGGTTGAATTCATCGAGGGAATCAAGGCTGAGATCGGCAAGCCCAAGTTTGAATACGAGGCTCACACCCTGCCCGAGGGCATGCTGGAAGACATCATTGCCTTTGCAGGCGAAAAGATCAAGAACGCTCTGAAGACCGACGATAAGGACGTTCGTGACGCTCAGATTTCCGCAGTTACCGCTGAAATCGAGGCTGAATTTGCAGAAAAGTATCCCGACAGCGAAGCCGCCATCGGCGAAGCGGTCTACAAGATCGAGAAGCTCACCGTCCGCAAGATGATCCTGGACGATCACGAGCGTGTTGACGGTCGTGGACTTGAGGACATTCGTCCCCTTCATGCAGAAGCAGGAGTTCTCCCCCGCGTTCACGGCTCCGGTCTGTTCAGCCGCGGTCAGACTCAGGTTCTGACCATCGCAACTCTGGGCTCCATCTCCGAGGCTCAGATCCTGGACGGCGTGGACAACGAGGACAGCAAGCGCTATATGCACCACTACAACATGCCCGGCTACTCCACCGGTGAGGCAAAGTCCAACCGTGGTGCAGGCCGTCGTGAGATCGGTCACGGTGCTCTGGCAGAGCGTTCTCTCGTTCCCGTTCTTCCCTCCGTGGACGAGTTCCCCTACGCCATCCGTCTTGTTTCCGAGGTTCTGTCCTCCAACGGCTCCACCTCTCAGGGCTCGGTTTGCGGATCGACTCTGGCGCTGATGGATGCGGGCGTTCCCATCAAGGCTCCCGTTGCCGGTATCTCCTGCGGTCTTGTCAGCGACGAAGAGCGCTGGATCACCATGGTTGACATTCAGGGTCTGGAAGACTTCTACGGCGACATGGACTTCAAGGTTGCGGGTACTATGAAGGGTATCACCTCCATTCAGATGGACATCAAGGTAGACGGTCTGACCTACGATATCATCAAGCGTGCCTTCGAGCAGACCAAGGCCGGCCGCGAGATGATCATCAACGACATCATCCTCAAGGCAATTCCCGCTCCCCGTGAAGAGCTTTCCGAATACGCTCCCAAGATCCTTTCCTATAAGATTCCCACCGACAAGATCCGCGAGGTCATCGGCACCGGCGGTAAGGTCATTCAGAGAATCACCGCTGAAAACGACGTTAAGGTCAACGTTGAGGACGACGGCTCCTGCCAGGTCCTGTACGTGAACAAGGCGAACGGTGAAAACGCCATGCGCATCATCCGTACCATCGTTGAGGGTCCCGAAATCGGAACCATCTACAAGGCGAAGGTCACCCGTCTGATGAACTTCGGCGCCTTTGCGGAATTCGTTCCCGGCAAGGAAGGTCTGGTTCACATTTCTCAGCTGGACGAGCATCGCGTAGGGAAGGTAGAAGACGTGGTCAGCGTGGGCGACGAGATCTGGGTCAAGGTTACCGAGATCGACGATCAGGGTCGCATCAACCTGTCCCGTAAGGCTGCCCTGCAGGATCTTCTGGCTCAGCAGAACAACCACTAACCGATAAAAAAATCATATCGGTCCCCGCGTTGGAGTCAATGCGGGGACCGAATTGCAAATTAGGAGGATTTTCCATGGAACAGTACAAAATCGGGACCTGCGTTCCCGGCAGAAGCGCAGAAAAATGGCTTCCCCATATGGTCAACATGGGATATGAATGCTTTTCGCTCAACTGGCATATGGAGCTGTACGGTGCAGATCTGAAGGATCTGTCCGAAAAGATTATGCCCGTACTGGAGGGAACGGGGATTCCCGTCACCACGCTGGGGTTGTATTGCAACCCGTTGGCAAACGAGGATCACAAGAAGAATCTGGAATACGTCATCGATTCCGCTCACTACTTCGGCGCTACCACCATCGGTACCTTTGCAGGTGCGCTGACGGGGGAATCGGTGGAAGCGTCCATGCCTAAATTCAAGGAGGTTTTCTCCGAGCTTGCGAAGCGTGCGGAAGCAAACGGGCTGAAGCTGGTTATTGAAAACTGCCCCATGGGAGGCAGTTGGAGAAAGACCACCAGCAACATCGGATTCCATCCCCGCGCATGGGATATGATGTTCAATGAGGTCCCCGCAGAAAATCTGGGACTGGAATGGGAGCCCACCCACCAGCTGTGCCAGCTGATCGACCCCATGCCCCAGATCCGCAAATACGGGAAGAAGATCCTGCACATCCACGGAAAGGACGCTACCGTAGACCGTCAGATCATTGCGGAGGAAGGTATTCACGGTCCCAATGACTACTTATGGCATCGGATGCCCGGATTGGGAGATTGCGATTGGCGCACCATCATCACCTATCTTCACATGGTGGGTTATGAGGGCGATATCTGCATCGAAGGATATCACGATCCGATCTACGCGAACGATTGGGAAGCAACGGGACAGCTGCATGCGCTGAACTATCTGAAATGGGCGCGCTGCGGTGACTTTACGCCCAATCCCTGGAAAAGATAAGCATGACACTCAACGCAAATCCTCAGAGAAAGACTCTGCGAGCGCTGCACGCATTGTACGAAAAAACCTTTCCTCGCTCAGAGAAAAAGCCCTTTTTCGTGATCCTGCAGAAAAGGCGAAAGGGAACCATGGAGATCCTCTCCGTGGAAGATGAAAACGGAGTCTTTTTGGGCTTCGCCATCACGATCCTGCATAAGGACATCGTGCTTCTGGACTATTTCGCCATCTCCCCCGCCTTCCGAGGGCAGGGAATCGGATCAAAGGTTCTGGAGGCTCTGGAGCAACGGTACGAAGGGAATCGGATCCTTTTGGAGATCGAAGACCCCGACGAGCCCGCGGACAACACAGCGGAACGCCTCCGCAGGCGGGAATTCTATCTGAGAAACGGGCTTACGATCCAAGACTACAAGGTATGGCTTTTCGGGGTTAAAATGCTGATTTTAACGAACCGAAGCACCGTAACCTTCGAGGAATACCACGAAATCTTCGAGCAGGTATTTTCCCTCAAATTATCGAAAAACGTTACCAAGGCATAAAACGACGGACAGAGAATGAACTTCTCTGTCCGTATTTTTTTGGATTCAGTTCAACTGCTTCACCAAGCCCTGCAGGGCCTTGGCGCGGTGGCTGATGCGGTTCTTCTCCTCGGGAGAGATCTGAGCCGCAGTCATACCGTACTCGGGAAGGAAGAAAATGGGATCGTATCCGAAGCCGTTTTCTCCCGCGGGAGTGAACACGATCTCCCCGTGCATCTCCCCTTCGGCGCTGATCACCCGTCCGTCGGGGAACGCCAGCACCATGGCGCAGGCGTAATGGGCGGATCGGTCAGCCTTGTCCCGCAGGTTTGCCATCAGCAATTGATTGTTCGCCTCATCGTCACCGTGGCGTCCGCAATAGCGGGCGGAAAAGACACCGGGAGCGTTGTCCAGCGCATGGGCGCAGATGCCGCTGTCGTCCGCAAGGGCGCAGCACCCCGAGATCTCGGCGATCTCAACGGCTTTCTTGCGGGCATTGGCAAGGAAGGTATCCCCATCCTCCACAGTCTCGTGGTCAATCCCTGCCTCCCGAAGAGAAAGGATCTCCTCAAAGCGGTCGGCCAAGATCTGCTTGATCTCACGGATCTTATGGGCGTTATTGGATGCAATGATCAGCTTCATATGGATTAAAACAGTCCGGAGATCACGCCGTTGTCATCCACGTCGATGCGCTCTGCGGCGGGAACCTTGGGAAGACCGGGCATGGTCATAATATCACCGGTGAGAACGACCAGGAAGCCTGCGCCTGCGGAAACCTTCACGTTGCGGATGGTGACGGTGAAGTTCTCGGGAGCGCCCAGCTTTGCGGGATCGTCGGAGAAGCTGTACTGGGTCTTTGCGATACAAATAGGCAGATTGCCGAAGCCAAGCTGAGTCAGACGGTCGATCTGAGCCTTTGCGGGAGCCTGAACGGTGATGCCGTTACCGCCGTAGATCTTGCGAACGACCGCGTCGATGCGATCCTCGATGGTGCCGTCCAGATCGTAGGAGAAGGTGAAGTCACCCTGCTCCTCTTCGCAGAGACGAACGACCTCCTGTGCCAGCTCCTTACCGCCCTCGCCTCCGTTTGCCCAAACGGTGGACAGAACGGTGTTGACACCCAGCTCGCGGCACTTGGCAACGATGAATTCGATCTCAGCGTCGGTATCGGTGGGGAAACGGTTAACGGCAACCACGCAGGGAAGCTTGTAAACGTTCTTAATGTTGGAAACGTGGCGCAGCAGGTTGGGAATACCCTTTTCCAGCGCGACCAGATCCTCATTGTTCAGCTCGGTCTTGGCTCTGCCGCCGTGCATCTTAAGAGCGCGGACGGTAGCGACAACCACGACGGCGTCGGGGGTCAGACCTGCGGTGCGGCACTTAATATCAAGGAACTTTTCAGCACCCAGATCGGCACCGAAGCCTGCTTCGGTAACGGCGTAGTCACCCAGCTTCATAGCAAGCTTGGTAGCGGTAACGGAGTTACAGCCGTGAGCGATGTTGGCGAAGGGACCGCCGTGAACCAGAGCGGGAGTGCCCTCCAAAGTCTGAACCAGATTGGGCTTCAGAGCATCCTTCAGAAGAGCAGCCATGGCACCCTGTGCGTTAATGTCGGCGCAGGTGACGGGCTTATCGTCGTAGGTATAGCCCACGATGATGCGGGACAGGCGCTCCTTCAGCTCGGAAATGGAGCCGGAGAGGCAGAGAACTGCCATGATTTCGGAGGCAACGGTGATATCGAAGCCGTCTTCACGGGGAACACCGTTGAGCTTGCCGCCCAGGCCGTTGACGATGAAGCGCAGCTGACGATCGTTCATATCCACGCAAC